>JAGXSC010000007.1 GCA_018334075.1 Actinomycetota bacterium | reverse complement strand
GGCAGGCGGAGATTTGACCCGCACGACAGGGGCTGTGCTTGACCCGGTGTGCGCGATCCGCCAAGCCGTAAATATCGAGCCGGGAGCGAGTGTCCGGCTGGTGTTCGTAACCGGCGTGGCCGAATCGCGCGAGGCCGCCGTCCGCCTGGCCGAAAAATACCACGATATACGCAGCGCGCAGCGTGCGATCGATCTGGCCTGGACCACAGCGACGATTGAGCTTCGGGATCTTGGAATCTCTCCGCAGGAGTCGGTGACGCTGCAGCGGTTGGCGTCGCGGTTGTTGCTCACCGATCCGTACTCCGCCCTCAAGGTCAAAACGCCCACGGAAAACGGGTTGCCCATCTCCGGCCTTTGGGCTTTGGGCATCTCCGGTGATCACCCGATACTTCTTGTCCGTGTAGAGGATCCCGCGCACGCTCCTTTGGTGCGTCAAGCGCTTCTGGCGCACCAATACTGGCGCCACAAGGGCCTCGTCGCCGATCTCGTCATTCTCAACACCCGACCGACCTCCTACGCCGATGAACTTGATGACCGTTTGCGGCTGTTGGTTCGAACAGGGCATGCGCTCCAGCTTATCGACAGACCCGGCGGTGTTTTCCTTCGACGAGCCGACCAGATGCACCCCGACATCCTCAACCTGCTGCTTTCTGTGGCTCGCGCCACGCTTGAGGGTGATGGTGGCCCCATCGAGGTGCATCTCAATCGTCGTGGCGTGCGTCCGGACTACCCCGGCCAGTTTATGCACACAGCAGCCGCACACGACGACCCCGCGCCTCCGTTCAGCCGCCCCGCCCTGCTTTTCGACAACGGTTACGGAGGGTTCGACCCGGATACCGGCGAGTACGTGATAATCCTTGACGGCGGGAAAAACACGCCGGCGCCGTGGGTCAACGTCATGGCGTCACCGCGCTTCGGCTGCATGGTCAGTGAGGCCGGCATCGCGTGTACATGGGCCGAAAACAGCCATGAGAACCGAATCACCACCTGGAACAACGATTCTGTCTCCGACGGCAGCGGCGAAGTCATTTACATCCGCGATGAGGAAACGGGCGAGTTTTGGAGCCCGACCCCATTGCCGATAAGAGACTCGGCGCCCTACCTGATTCGGCACACCACCGGCTCCAGCAGCTTCGAGCACCATGCTCACGGCATCTCGTCCACCCTCGAAATCTTCGTCTCGGCCGAAGATCCCGTACGGGTCGCCCGGCTTACCCTCGAGAACACGACCGATCGCAATCGGCGATTGTCAGCCACTCAGTTCGTGGAGTGGGTTCTCGGCAACTCGAGAAGCAAGGCTCAGCACCTGGTTGTGACGTGGTATGACGCCGAGCATGAGCTGGTGACCGCGCACAATCACTACAACCCCGACTATCCCGGCCGGGCGACTTTTTTGGCGTGCGACCGCCCGCTTCATTCGTACACTTGCAGCCGCACTGAGTTCATAGGGCGAAACCGGGCGCCGTCAGATCCAGCGGCGATGCACCGCAAGGGTCTGGGTGGCCACTTCGGTCGCTATCACGACAATTGTGGGGCGCTTATGACGACGCTCGAGATAGCGCCGGGGGAATCGGCGTCCGTGACCTTCCTTCTCGGCCAGACGCCTGTCCTGGAAGACGCCCGGCGCCTTGTCGACAGGTACAGACAGCCCGGCGCCATCGACGATGAGCTCAGGCGGGTGACCGGTCTGTGGAGTGCGCTGTGCTCGACTCTGACCTGCCGCACACCAGATGCCGCGCTCGACCTTCTTGTGAACAAGTGGCTGCTCTACCAGGCGCTGAGCTGCCGTCTTTGGGGCCGCACCGCAACATACCAGAGCAGCGGCGCATTCGGCTTTAGGGATCAGTTGCAAGATGTGCTCGCCCTGATGCTCACGCGCCCTGACCTTGTCCGCGCGCAGATCGTCGAGGCAAGCCGCCGGCAGTTCCCTGAAGGCGACGTGCTGCACTGGTGGCAGCCGGCCACGGGGCGCGGGGTCCGTACCCGGATTACCGATGACCGGCACTGGATGCCATACGTGGTAAGTGAGTACATCACGGCAACCGGCGATGAAAGCGTCTTGCATGAGCGCACGGCGTATCTGGACGGACCGCCGCTGGCGGATGGAGAGGAAGACAACTACTTCCAGCCGACCACTGCCGCGCATGCCGCCTCCGTTTACGAGCACTGCTGCGCCGCGCTGGATTCCGGCGCGAAAACGGGTCCGAACGGACTGCCGCTCATGGGGGGAGGCGACTGGAACGACGGGATGAACAGGGTCGGAATCCACGGCAAGGGTGAGAGTGTTTGGCTCGCGTGGTTCCTCTCGGTGGTTTTGAAGCGCTTCGCTCCTGTTTGCGAGATGATGGGCGAACCCGAGAGGGCGCAAGCTTACATCGCCCGAGCGAACGCATTTGTCGCAGCGGCGGACAGCGCCGCGTGGGACGGCGCATGGTACCGGCGGGCATATTTCGACGACGGCACACCGCTGGGTACACGCCATGCCGAGGAGTGCCGGATCGACGCCATCGTGCAGGCATGGGCGACGATTTCGGGCGATGGAGATCCTCGCCGGGCGGAGCTGGCTTTGAATTCGGTCGAGGAAAAACTCGTGCGGCGAGAAGAGGGCCTTATCGCGCTGCTAACTCCTCCGTTTGACAAGATGGAGCAGGATCCGGGATACATCAAGGGCTATGTCCCGGGCGTCAGGGAAAACGGCGGGCAGTACACGCATGCCGCCCTGTGGGTTATTCTCGCCCACCTCCTGAGAGGCGATGGGGACGAGGCCCACGGCCTGCTTGAGCTTATCAATCCCGTGAACCACGCGCTCACAAAGGAGGCTGCTGCCATCTACAAGGTCGAACCCTACGTCGTGGCGGCCGATGTATACGCAGCTCCCCAACACTTGGGGCGCGGTGGCTGGACCTGGTATACCGGTTCGGCGTCGTGGTTCTACCAGGTGGCCATAAGGCACCTGCTGGGTCTGTGGGTTTGCTCGGAGGGCGGTGTGCGGTATCTGTGTGTCGACCCCTGTATTCCCAAGTCGTGGACAGACTATTCGATGACCTTCCGAGATGGGACGACCACCTACGAGATCTCGGTCGAAAACCCCCGAGGGGTAAATCGCGGAGTCGCTCGAGTGATGCTCGACGGAGAAGAGCTGGCGGGCACACGAGTGCCGCTTACTGGCGACGGCAAGCGGCACCAGATGAAGGTTGTTTTGCTCGGCGGGTGATGTGGGGTGTGATGGGGGTATGTCAGTGAGCGGCGGCATCTGACCGAGGTCGAGGGCTGCTGTACAGGGCCCAGAACGCCGCTAAGGCGAGCGCCACGACGAAAATGAGTGCAGTGAGGGCTCCTGGCCAAGACTCAATGACCAAACCCCCAACCACTATCCGGTCGAAGCTTCTTGCCAGCACGAGCGACAGACCGGCAATCGCGAGAGTAGCCACGTAGGCAATGTAAAAACTGATCCACATACGGAAACGGGTCAATCCTAAGAGCAGAGCGATACCCGCAAAAAGCAGCAGCGCTGCTGGGTCGAGGCTCACCTCACCTTGAGAGAGCAGAACCGCGGTTCTAGCCAGGGCAATTGCCCCCAGCAGTATGCACGACCATGCAACTACCTTAATTCGCGTTGGAACCCCACTCGTACTCACGTCGACCCCTCGAACCCTGCTTTGCATCGTGTAGCCTCCATGTAAAGCAACATTGGCATCAACCTACGTCTGCCGATGTCCAAAGTCAAGTAGGCTGATCTCAGGGTTAGGCAGGCACCAATTCCGTCACCTGCAGCGACCACGATGGCGATGATCTTGTGGGCGTTGAGTCCCGGCTGCTCCGCCCAGGACCGAATCCGGCCCTCGAGCGTGCGCTGCGTCTCAGCCGCTGTGCCACGCGCAGCACGGGCACGTGTAGGCCGCAGCCTCCCACAGTCCGGTATCTGCGACCAAAAGCGACAAGTGGATGTCGCGACGGCGAGTAGCCTCACTCAACAAGTCAGCTGCGCTAATCTTCGAGTCCACGTGACCCCCATCCGGCTAACGCTCTTTGGCGTGAGCCGCGAGCGCAGCGAATCGGCTCGATCTCCGGGTTAGGCAGATTCCGCCGTCCCGCTGAGCCACCACACAGCCCCCTCCGGCAGCAGCTCCTCCAGCCATTCATGCGTCTTGTGCACCATCCAGTCACTGCGTATTCGACAGAACTCATTGAACACTTGCGTGGCCTCTGCAGCCCTGTCATCGATGACCGCGTCACGAACCTGTTCGTACAACTCAATCGCCCTGGGCGAGTCCTCCTTAGACGCGGACTGCCACAGCATTCCGCGAGCAGCAAGGTTCTCGTAGTCGTGCGCGGTGTCCATCACAGCCCAACGGTTGCTGAAGCCGTCCAACTGGTTTTGCTACAAGCTGTCACAGCTAATCTTCTTTAAGCAATCTCCTGCCACTTTGATAAAATTATCATGCTCACACAAATAAGGAAAAGCCATCCTCCCACAACAGCCCAAGGTAAAGACGGGGAAAAAGTAGCAAAGCCAGGGTTTGATCCAATTCCCACAATTGAGCCGGCGAGATAAGCAAAGCTGCCTGACATAAGTTCACTGTAAGCCGTATGGGGAAGCCACCACATCGGAAGCAGTTGTCCTATATATGCCTCAATGTAAGGCACGGTAAACCCAATTACAGCACCGAAGACGGGACTTTTAAGAAGAAGCGCAATAAAACCCCCTAAAAGTCCGTAAAACGACAACCCTAACCAAAGGACAAGAATCTGCTGAAACCAAGATGTGACGATGACGGGGTCACCGACCCATTTAGCTATTTCTGTTGCACGACTAATTAAATAAAAACTTATGTGGCCTCCTAACAGCCCAACAAGGCTCCCAATTAGTCCCACAATCAGACTTGCAAATAATACCACCACTATTTTCGTTTTGATGCTGCTTACCCACCCGTAATGAACAGCACGAACTTTTGCCGTGCGCCAAACAAATTCGTTGCCAAAGAAAAGTGCGCCCCAGATAGCGGCAAGCATGGGCCCGACGACAGCGAAAACTGAGAGAATGTAATTTGGACCGGCAACCGGTTTAAGGTTTTGAAAAAGCTCTCTTGTGTCTTTAGCAGTAGGGTCTTCTTGTATCCAGAGCATATATTTTTCAATTCCATATATCGGGATCACTCTCTCCTCTTCCGAAACTGCCATTCTTGCAGCTTGTTGGTATGATGCCATGTACCCCCAAAACGCAACGAGGAGCAACAAAATACCGATTACTATGGTTGCTCGCCCTTTAATAGCAAGCTGACTTTCTATTATTAGTTTGTCAACAGTTTTCAAATTGAAACACCTTGCTCTCAACTGATCTCCTTGATTGTTTTTATAAACGCTTCTTTTAAAGTCGTCTTGTGAACGTAAAGCTCCTGTAATGGCACACTTAGCTCTTGCAACCTTAGAGATACGGATTTTGCCTCATCGTCGGAGGAACAGATTATTTCCAGCAGACCTTCTTCGTGTTCTACGGGACGTGCATTTGGAAAAACACTCGTTACGGCTTCTTGATTGCTTGCACGCACCCGAATATTAGGCGGGAATCTCTTGCTGAGTTCTTGAGGCGAACCTGAAAAAAAAGCTATGCCATCATGAAGAATGACTATCTTGTCCGCCAATGGTCCAATAAGTTCAAAATCCTGTCCTGTTAACAATATAGTGGCGCCATTGCTGGCCATGTTCCGAATGCCTTCTTCTACCTGCCGCCAAGCAACAGGATCAAGCCCCACAGCAGGCTCATCAAGAAAAAGATGGGTTGGCCGCCTTAAAATAGCTGCCGCCATCGCCAAACGGTGCCTTTGACCGAATGAATAATGACCCGCTCTATTTTTTAAAAAAGCGATTTCCAGCTGAAAATCGGCAAGAATCTTTTTTGAGGAATCATCAAGCCAACGGATTCCGGCAAGTAGTCTTAAATTGTCAGAACCACTAAGATTCGGGTAAACAGGTGGTTCATCAAACACGACCGAGATTTTATCACGTATGTCTTCGGCCTTTGCGTTGTCGTCAAAGAGAACAGCTCCGGAAGTAGAGCGAAGAATCCCCGTAGCGATTCGCATCCACGTCGTTTTCCCAACACCATTTAGACCGGCTATGTAAACCACCTCCGAGGGCTTAGCATCAAAACTAAGCCCTCGGAGCACTTCTTTTGAACCAAAGCTCATTTTTACATCTCTGCTTGCAATACTTGTCATTATCTTACTTCCCAAAAAGACCTTTTAGGGAAACCATACAGCCGTAGATCCGCCGAACCCATTAACGGTTGTAATGCACCGACTGGTAAGGGACATGCCGGCCACGAGCCCCCACGGCGTTGGAATACCAGACGCAAAAGTTGCCCAGATGTTCGATTGAGCGTTTGCTCTAAAACCAGTCCTATACCAATTCCAAGAAGCGCCTTTTGCTGTAACGTGATACAGGAAATGCGTCCACTCGTCACTCCACAGACTTCTCGGAGAGCTCAGCATTGTCCCCATTCCGTCAGCGGTCCACTGGGTATTTGCCCAATGCCTTGCCACAACAACTCCAAACCGGTTTATGTAGTCTCTCCTAGATCTTGACGTAAAAACCGTCGAATTTGCCGGCGTCGCAGTCACGAGCAAGTGAACCGTGTCTCCTGCATCAGTATAGTGATAGGAATCCTGAATAACCTTTTCATCATTACCATCCCGAGCCTTGCTTTTATCTTTTCGCCCTTTCACCAAATCTAAGTCTGAAATGTCAGTGGATGTCGGCAGATTATCAATCACTTGACCTTTTTTCGGCAAATTATTTTGCCCTTCGCCATTTCCCTGCCCGGCGGCGATCGGAGCCGCAAAGGTACTAGACATTAAAAGAATCCCCGCTAGCAACACCGACACAGTACGAACTTTCTTCTTCATTGATCTTTTCGCCCCCTTTAAAAATTATTCTTCAGCAACCATTTCCACGCAGTTATCTCTTCGCCTGATTGGAAAAAGTCGCCCTCTCAAAAAAGACATATCATAGCCCCGCTCCGCGCGTCAATGCTTCTATTGCTTAAGAGCGCGTAAGAATTCGGGGGGTCTACTCTCAGTTCCAAGGACCGAACATCGCCAGGAACTGCTGACGCGTCGAAAACGGCATCAGATGCCCCGCCGGTGGTTCGTATTCCTTTCCGTCCGAATGTACCATCTCATAGCTGAATGCGTAGCGGCGCTTATTTGCGATCGCCTCGCGACGGCGCCTGTCTTTCAGCTTAAACGTCTGCTCCCTCTGCGGCACCGGCAGGTGTGCGCAAGTCCCCTCCATCGTCCCCATGGTGGGGACCTGCGCCGAGCAGATCGAAGAGCGGAGCTGCGTCTTTGGGGTTGGAAAGGCGGTCTTGACCGCCCGATTGACGTGCCGCGGGTCGAGCTTGTGGACGATCTTAGGTCCGTGCAGGTGATCAGAGAGTTTGGAGGCAGCAGCCCTCACCGTCGCTTCCTCGGGCGAGAGCGACAGTATCTCATCGAGGTAGGTGCGCCGGTCCACGAACTCGTCGATGTAGACACGGCGGGAAAAGGCCACCTCGCCGAACTCAGTGAGGATCGCACGTGGCCTGGTATCCTTCACCCGCCAGCAGGTCTTCAAGCACGCGTGTCTCGGTTTTCTCGAAATCCTCGAACAGAGCTATGCGGTCCAGACACAGCTCGACCAGCATCGACTTGAGCGCAGCATCATCGTGCATGCGGGTTTCCTTTCTTCTCTGGGTCTTCGATACACCAAGAGTAGAAGGAAGCCCGCACTACGTCTCAAGACGACTTCGGGGTCACGCCCCCCGAAACCTTACGCGCTCGATCTCAGGCACACTCTACCGCGGATGTGCCAGTGATCTCGCCGGCGATGGAACTGAGAAGCCCCTCTACTAGCTGGGTGTTCTCGTCCGATTCGCCATACCCCATGCAGACGGTAAGAGCATCGCGATATGTGCTGACGACGGGCACGATGCTCACCCCGTCGGCCCCCGGCCCGAACATGAACCCGGAATCGGGCGCAACGTCGTCGAAGCGCAGCTTCGCATCATCGATAACGCCGATGTTCGTGAACCACGGGTACGTCTTCTGCGGCGACTTGTCCGAGGCGCCCCCAGCGCGAAAAGCGAGCCCCAGAAGGCGCTCCGTGATGCGATATCCGAGGCCTGCAACCCTCTCCGCACTCGCGAGCGGTCCCGCACCGTAGCACATCTCCGCCCACCGCTGCATCCGTTGGTGGACCCGACGCAGCGTGTCCTCAAAGGACTCGTCGTTGACACGCTCAATGTCGAGGGAGCCCGAGATCGAGAGATTGCAGACAGGGAGGCCGACAGCATCTGGCAGATAGCGCCGAAGGTCCGCCGTGTACATGAGAGACAGCGGGACGCCCACCGGTGGGTTCAAACGCGAGATGCAGGCGCGCAGGACAGCGGTGAGCATCATGTCGTTCACTGTGCATCCGCGGTCCGCTCCATAGGCCTTCAACAAGGCGAACTGTTCAGGAGGCAAGGTAAGCCATCGGTACGTGAGGCCCTTGCCCGCACTCGTGGATTGGGGCGCAGGCCATGTTGGGCTTGTCCACGACTTGGCCTTGCGAGCCTCGCGGCGTTGCGACGCAGTGAGGTTCGCCCAAACGTCTCGTCCGCTGGGCCGTGTGCGCAGATTCGGCACCGGCGCGAACTCCGCGTCCACCCCCAAGCGGGAGTAGATGCTGGCGAGGAGATACGCGTACTGCTTGGCTGCTCGCCCATCACCGACTACATGACTGATCTTGACACCGAGAACATCTCGCTCAGCTGCGCGGAACAACGCCACACCGGCTTGGGGTCCCTCATCCTCCAACGGAACCGCTTGGAAGGAACGCATCATCTCGTCCGGATCTGCCACATTCTCGTGCACCGAAATGGTTGTGCCGTCGAGGTGCGGCAGGCGTTCCCAGTACGCCCTGCGCTCGTCAGTCCGGAAAGCACAGCCGACGACAGGCTCAGCGTCAAACGACAGTCGAACCGCACGTGCGAGCCGGTCAGCGTCGAGGTGCGCCAGTGGCAACGATAGGGAGAGGCCTAGCCGATGCTTCACCGCAGCTCGGGTGATGGCGATTGCGGTGTCTGCGCCCGTCGCAACGAAGCGATCTGGGATTCCCGGCATTAGTACCCCTGCCTCAGCCCGCCCGCTCAGACTGTTGTGTCTAACTTAGTAGCGCTTAACTCGCGCGGCTTGCCCTTACAGGATACACCAACCTCCTGCGCGTCGAGTTGAAGCGCGTGTTAGAGCAGCGGCTGACACCCTTCAGTCACCGCAGGCCCCTCACCGTGGTTTGTCGTGGTGGATGCGCCTGTTAGAACCACGCCGTCACTCGTAACGGCTCCACATCCTGAGCACCTTGACGACCTGATCCTCGTGGAGCACCTCGCAGACAAGCCGGTGTTGGATGTTGATGCGGCGTGAGTATGCGCCGCTCAAGTCACCGACGAGCTTCTCGAAGCGGGGCGGAGTGAAAAACGGATCCTCTTCGAGGATGGCGAGGAGCTTCATCGCTTTAGGCTTCAGGCCGGCGGCAGCGAGGAGCCTCGCGTCTTTCTGGGCGGCTTTCGTATAGACGAGGCGCCAGGTCACCAATCAAGCTCGCCGTCGAGCTCGTCTACGGGCGCGGCCATGCCCTCGAGGATCGACTCGCACATGCCGGGGATCGACACGAGGTGGAGCGTCTCTTGGACCGCGCGCCAGTCATCCTCGCCGACTAAGAACGCGCTGCCGCGCTTGCCGGTGATCTGGACGGGCTCGTGGGTCTCCTGGACCTCGTCGACGAGGCGGTAGAGCAACTTGCGGGCCTCGGTGGCGGTAATGCTGGTCATGATGGGGCCCCTCTCGCACGTACGGTATAGCGTACGCTTCGATTCAGGTCCCGTCAAGGCCCCGGCATTGCTCTGCCGATCTTGCGCTGGGCCAGCAGCGCTACTCGGTGAAGTAGTCCGTGTCGATCTTTTTCACTTCATATGTAGCCATCGGGCTTATGCCGAGATTGTGGTCAATCATCAGTTCAGCAAGCTGGGCACCATCGATCAGGACGATCTCTTGTTGTCGATGCGCGACACGTACTCGCGTCGATTCCCTCATCACCGCTGCGCCCGATTGCCCGTCCAGCGTCCTGCCTGCTGCCGCCATACCCCATCTTCAGAAGCAACTCGACGACGAGCTTCTCAAAGAGACTGGGTGACGCTGATTTGACCTGCTGCAGGACGTCAGGCCGAACTCGTCCGCCAAGGCATCGATCGTCTCTCGATGCGAGTGCTCCTGCCCGTCGCCCGCAAACTCAAGCAATGGCAGCATCACACTCTGGTAATCAGGAATCGCCACTCTGTTTCCCCTCCCTGCTATCGGCCTGACGCATTAGGCTTGCACTGCAACTGCGGCCATTGGCGGCCGCGAATCTATATTACCTTACGGGTCGCGCGAGCCCCGCCAGAAGACCGCGGCCAGGCCGACGAGGAAGGCGACCCACAGAATCGTCGAAGGCTAGGCACCAACGAAAACACGAACGGCCTGAGCCGTATCTGCCGAGGGGCCAGAGCATGGCTCACATCCCGCAGGCCGATCTCGACGCGATCGCGTCGAAGCCCAGCTCACGACCCAGGAAGCGTCTCGGCCACAAGACCCCGGAGGAATGCCATGCACGATCGTAGGAAGTCGCTCCGGAAGGCGAAGCGATGCACCTCAAACTTAAACTCAGGCGAGGCCATCATCGGATCAATTCTGCTTCTGCACCACTTCGCGCATATCCTGTACCGCTTCGGCGGAACCGAGCACGTACAGCTCGTCGCCCGGCAGGAGCCTGCTGTTCCCCGTCGGGATAAATAGCCAGCCCTCCCGACGTATCAACACCACGAGTGGCCGCGAGGGACCGCCGATCGCCAGCAGCTTCTCGCCATCGGCCCTGGATCCGACATCGACGTGGAGGCGTTGGATAGACATTCCCCGCTCCGCAGGAACATCGATCTCCACTGGTATAGGAGGGGCAACGTGCTCGAGCGGCTCAGCAATCCCAAGCCGACGTGCGACGAACCCAACCGACGGGCCTTGAACAAGCACTGACGCAATCACGGCCACAAACACGGTGTTGAAGATTGCATCTGAGACACCCAGACCCGCTACCATGGGAAATGTCGCCAAAATAATGGGTGCGGCACCGCGGAGCCCAACCCAAGAGACCATCATCTTCTCCCGCACGGTCAGTCCTGAGTGAATCAGCGAGATGAAGACCGCGAGCGGTCGCGCGACGACCATCAGCACAACAGAAACGCCGATGGCGGGCCAGAGCTGCGCTACCAGGTGCGACGGGAAGACTAGCAGGCCGAGCACCAGGAACATACTCACCTGCATCAGCCACGCCAAGCCGTCATGGAACCTCACCAGACTCCGCTTATGCACGAAGACCCGACCGGCCATCGCCAGTCCTGCCACGTAGACGGCCATGAAGCCGCTTATCTGACCCAGCGCCGCCACGCCGAAGATAGTACCTGCTGCGGCAAGGGTCAGGCCGGGATAGAGACCGTCGTGTTCGAAGTCGATCCAGTTGAGCAGCCTGACAAGTGCCAGCCCGGCAATCCAACCAAACAGTGCCCCGCCAACGAGGCTATAAATGAACAGAAGTGGGATCAGTGCCGGATGAACGAGACCGGACTGCAGCGCGGCAATCGCCGAAACGGTGAGGAAGACGGCAGTGGGATCGTTGCTCCCCGACTCGAACTCGATGAGTCTTCGGAGGTGCGGCGAGAGTCCAATCCCGCGAGAACGGAGCACTGAGAAGACAGCCGCGGCATCCGTCGACGAGAGAACTGCGCCCAGCAGCAGCCCCTCAACGAGTGACATTCCCAGGACAAAGGTGGCGAAGGCGGCAACGATCGCTGCGGTGATCCCGACCCCGGCGGTGGCTAAGAGAGTCCCGCTCCTGACGAGCGGCTGCGTGAGTTGCTTGGGGTCAGTCTGAAGACCCCCGTCAAAGAGAATCAGAGCGAGAGCGATGGAGCCGATCGCCATTGCTATTCGTGGTTCATCGAACTCGATGCCACCCAATCCTTCGGAGCCCGCGAGCATCCCAAAGGCCAAGAAGAGAAGGAGTGCGGGAACGCCAACTCGTGATGTCAGTTTGCTGGCAAGAAGACTAAGTAAGAGTAGTAAGGCGCCTGCGAGAAGGGCATAAGCAATGGCTGAATCCAAAGTGTCCGCTCTTTCTCCGATGGGTGGCTCTACGAGAAGCCCGTCTTTACACCGATCAAGCCGACCCTCAGGCATGTTCATGCCCGCGGGGCCCACGGTCTTCGCCTAACAATATAGCGCATAAGCTGCGCGCCGGTGCCCTTGGCGCCGTCGAGCGCGATTGCCGTGTGGGTCTTCATATGCGGGTCGATGCCGATTACGATCATGCCTGTCCCCTTCCGCCGGATACGAGGGAAGCCCAGAAGGTAAGATCCCGGTAAGGAGCAGTTGCGATGATTGCACCCGCGGCGGTGGCGGTGAGAGAACAGGAGGCACTTGTGAACTCCACCAGGAGGCGGCGGACCATTGCATTCGCACTGAATCGCCAGTGTGGCGACGGGAGCGATAACCTTAGGCTGTATCACGTGACTGACGGCTCTCTTGGGACTAAGATCTACAGAGTTGTGGCTCAGCCAAAATTCAACTCCAGCACAACAGGGGCGACCGTCGTTCGCAGTTATAGGCACTCGCTACCGTCTCCACCGCCGCATACCCGCCTCTGCAGCGAGAGGATGTGACCTTGCTCTACCGATTCCTCGGAGTTCTTGGATCGAACCCTCCTGTCAGCTTCGTGACAGGGGACTTGCTCCTCTACCCCACAATCGCAGCACTGCTGGTTGCCAGCGCTCTCTGTCTCCGGAAACGCGTTCCTGGGCGGCAAACCTTCGTCACGCTATGTTTCGTCTTGTACGTATCGATGGTCGTGGAAGTCACCCTGTTCCCCGTGCCCATCAGTCTCGCGGAGATAGCCAGCGTACGCTCCGACGCCTCCCTTTACGTATCACCTGACCTGAACTTGGTTCCATTTCACAGTATCGCCTCAAGCCTCACCGGAGCAGAATCGCAAGGGCTGGGAGTGTTCTTCCGCAACTGGCTGGGCAACCTTCTGCTGCTGATGCCCTTGGGCTTCATGGCGCCGATCATCTGGAAGCGGCTTCACCGTGCGTCGCGAACGGCCATCCTCTCTGTCGCGACGTCGGTGTCGATTGAAATCATGCAGTACGTAGGATCGTTTCTGGTATTCAACATCAGGTGGAAATCCGCCGATGTGGATGATGTAATTGTCAATGTCGCCGGAGGGATGTTTGGCTTCTTGCTCTCAAGGGCGCTGATTGGGGTCGCCAAGCGGAAGGCCGACGCAGGAACCCGGTAGCGCCACTAGCTCCAATGAGGGCAGGTGCTCCGACGGTGTCTTTCGATGGGCGGGCACACCCTTCGCTCGGCCTAAAGCAATCGGGCGAGCAGCACCACGTCGACGGAAGCGCCGTCCGAGACGATCGCGTGCCGACATAACCCCTCGCGTTCGAACCCCCGCCGTTCATAGAGCGCGATGGCGCCCGGATTATTCGCCCACGCCCATGCCTGGATGCGTGAGACCCCCGCGGTCGGAGCCCAAGCGATCAGTGCCTCGACGAGCGCCGTACCGATTCCGTGTCCACGGTGGGACGAGGCAACTGAGAGTAAGAGGGTGCCAGCGTGACGCTCCTCTTCCAGCGTCGGATCAGGACGCTTGAAGATTCCGGGCAGACCTTCCGCAAAAAGGCGAACCGCGTAGTCACGAAGTTCTTCGGCATCTGCAAGCGTCGCGGTACGGATCTGCACTTGGACTAACCTCCCCGCTAGTTTGCCTAACGTGTTGTCGCATAAGCTGCGCGCCACGCGCTTCCAGCCCGAGTCTACCTCACTAAGGCGCCGAGCCTGCTCGACGCCAGGCTTAGCCGTCAACCGGCTCCTGCGGCTCAGCCGGGATCTGGGCATCATGCCACACGCCCACCACCCACACAGTGTCGGCTTTGTCCCGGTAAAAGAACCGGTATGAGTCGACCAGAACCTCGCGGAATCCGAGAGCCGGGAACTCCGGAATCACTCGGCCCGATCCGGGGAACTCGATCAACCGTGAGAGGTCATGGTTCGCTCGCTCCTTGAAGCCGCGGGCCGCCGAGGGCCTGTCGGCTCGGATGTAGGCGAGCGTCGAGAGAAACTGCGCCCGAGCAGGTGGAGTGAACCTGACCTTGCGCCTCAAGGCGCGTCCAAAAGCTCGTCTGCTTCTGCCATCACCACATCGAGATCGAATCCGGCACCGGCCTCGATGTCAGCCTCACCCTGGGCGAGGATTCTCAGAATCTCAAGCTCGCGCTGCGTTCGCTCGTATGTCCCTGCGCTGACAAGGACAGCAGACGCTCGTCCGTGCTGCGTGATGAAGACAGGATCTCCGGAAGTTGACGCGCGCTTGATGATCGCCGATGCATCTTGGCGAAGCTCACTGATGGGGATGATGTTGGGCATCGCGCTCATTTGTGGTACCTCCTTAGGTAGTGAATATGGTACCACAAATGGTTGTGCGGCTAACGTGTTGGCGCTTTTTCGACCGCCTCAGCCGGACAGATCTTCTGCATCCACATCCTGATGGAAATGGAACACGCCGATGATGACTATCGTGTCCGGATCGCGACGATAGATGAGGCGATACGGGTCTACCAGCACCTCACGGACCTCGGAGCGGCCCGCCTCAGGCATCATCCGCCCCATATCCGGGAAAGCCGACAGTGAACCGGCAGATTCGACGACCCGCTCGAACCACCGGACAGCGGCGGCCGGGCGTTCCGCCGAGATAAACGCAAAAGCATCCGCCACGTGTTCGCGAGCGAGCGGCGCCCAGATCACCCTCATCCAAGGAGCCGCTCTCGCAGCTCAGCTACCGCCTGCTCGTGAGGGATGCCCTCGCCCCGAGCGATCTGCCCCTCCGCGATATGGAGACCGCGCAGCATGTCGATCTCGTCGACGAGCCGCTCGTACACATCGACGTCCATGACGACCGCGGCACTGCGGCCGTGCTGGGTGAGCACGACCGGTCGCTTGCTGGCATGCATACGGGCGAGCATCGCCGACGTGTTCGCGCGAAACTCCGTCACCGGCAGCACATCGGTCGAAGGCCGGATGTTAGGCATGATATACCTCCTGAGGTCGCCATCGCGTACAGTGTAGCGTACGCTAGGACGACTGTCACGAAGCTGTCGCTCTCCGTCGAGCATCTTGGCGCTCGTGGCAGCACGCCCCGGATGCGCTCCCTAGCCGAGTCTACCTGACCGGAAGTGCTCATCCCCTCGGCCCGCTTGCGCTCCACATGTAGGCGATCGCTGGCAGACAGGCCCCGTCTGTGAAGCAAGAACCTATCTTCATTACGGCAAAATCCATATCTGGCCGATGCGCTTGTTAGCCACGCGCGAAATCGTCGGGCTCTTCAGGCAGCTGACGTGCATGCCACACCGCGATGATCCATACGGTTTCGCCGACCACACGGTAGAAGAAGCGATACGGCGGCACCGGCAGCTCGCGGTGCGGCAGATCGGGGTACTCCGGAATTGCGTGACCTGAATGCGGGTGATCGCGCAGCTGAGCGATCACCGCCTCAGCCCGATGCATCAAGGTGAGTGCTCCGGCTGGGTTCTTCGACCGCAGGTAAGCTATCGCCCCGAGGTACTGGCGGTCAGCCTGTGGCGTGAAGCGCACCCGCATCTGGACTACTTCGCCTCGAGTAGGGCGCGGGCCTCAGCCATCACGTCTTCTGCATCGCGCCCGACCCCGGCTGCGATTTCAGCGTCGCCACGTGCGAGTGCGCGAAGAAGCTCGTTCTCGTACTGAGTGCGCTCGTAGGCCTCTGCGCTGACGAGCACCGCGGAGGCACGTCCGCGCTGAGTGATGACGACCGGCTCGTCAGTGGCAACGACCCGTTTGATGATGCCGGCGGTGTCCTGACGCAAATCAGAGATGGGGATGATTGCGGGTAGAGCACTCATTGGTAGCACCTCCTAAGGTACAACCAATGATACCACATAGCGCCGACGAACTCGGGCGCGCCAGCTTGATGCGCGTGTTCGACACCACTCAACTGCGACTGTACGGAACGACCACATCCTTCATCGTGGAGAAATGCCGCTTGTTGAACGTCACGACCACCGCACCAACGGAATCGGCCGATGCGGCGACAATCGCATCAGCGAGTCCGGTGCCGTGGGCCGGTCGGTAGCGCTGTCACATCAGTGTCGAGAAGGAGGCGCTTCGTCGTCACGAGCGGTCAGCCCCAGCATCCAGCCGATCCCACTCGCTTCGCAAAGCATCTGCGTCGAGCAGGTCCTGGCGATCTCTCCACATTCCTCTCGCGCTGCGAATCAGATCGAGCCGACCCGCCAAACTCTCGCGGTCGATGAACCGGTCGACTGCTGTACGAATCACTTCGCTCTGGGTCGTACCCAGGCGTTGCGCGATCGCCTTGACCGCCTTCCGCTCGCGATCCGTAAGGTATATCTGAGTTCGCCGCATGATGCACCTCCGTTGAACGTACATCGTGAATATACATCATAGCTGCGGTGGTGCCCGGTAGCCGCTTCTTGAAGCCACGATACAGTCCGCTCTCATAGCCAAGCGACTCGTAGAAGCTGCCAGACTCGATCTCATTGTTAGCCGCGCGCCGCCCTCAGACAACTACTCTTGCGCTAGGGGTTCCGTTCTGCTTGGCTCCGTGAAAAATCGAACGCTGCGAGGTGGGGGGCCATGACCGTGTGGGCCAGATAGCCGATGCATCCCCCGGCAACATTCAGGATGATATCATCCACGTCGACGGACTTGTACCAGCTGCCGAGGAGCAGAGAGATGCCGAACTGGAGTCCCTCGATGGCCAAGGCCGTGAGCACGACGAGCCGGGCTACTCGAGCGAGACTGCTCAGGCGTGGCCAGAGCAGCGGTGCAAGATAGCCCAGAGGGAACAACAGCATGAAGTTGCCTACGAGCTGCAACGCTGCCGCACGCGCAGGGAGTCTCAGCGTCTCGAGCATCGACGCGAATGGCATGAGGTTGAATTGGCGTTGAAGATCCTGCGGCAACGCCTGCGTGTACACGACCTCAGCGTGCGTCACCGGCATGGGGAACAGTGTGACGCTTACCAGCCCAACTACGTACAAGAAGAAGGATGCCCGAAGTGCGACGGCAAGCGGCCGGGTCCCTCTGATTAACTCAATTACGATGTAGGCGACGAGAAGTGGGGCACACACGACGAGCACCGTCTGCCAGTCGGCCATGGCCACTTCCTTTCAGAGTACGGCGGCGACAATCGCATCAGCGAGTCCGCGCAGGTACTGCGAACCACGCGCCCTCAACTCAGCTGCCTTACCGCCGCGGTTTGTCGTGGCGGACGCGCGTGTTAGCCACTTTGCAGCCGCTTCTTGAAGCCACGATACGGTCCGCTCTCATAGCCAAGCGACTCGTAGAAGCTAACAGTATCGACACGATCGGACTCCGTAACGAGAATGATCTGCGTGCAGTCGCGTTCAACTGCTGCAGCTTCAAGCTCGCGCATCAGAGCTGATCCAACGCCCGTGCGCTGCCAGCCCGCATCGACAACGAAGTTCTCAACGACCATGAACGGCCTGCATTCCCCGTAGAGGTCGCCGCAAAAAATCCCTGTGGCCGTGCCGAGAAGCTCGCCGCCGTTCTTGGCTGCAAGGAACACATAGTCCGGATTGGACTTGAGCCGCCGGAACGCTTCCCGCATGCGCTCCACCGATGAGGGCTCGCCCCAGAACTGCTCGTAGAGCCGGGCGACCGCTTCCATATCGCTTTCGACGAGCCTTCCGACCTCCACCCGTCCCCCCCCATCAAGTGTGGCTAACGATTCTGCAGAGCCACTAGCTCCCTCAGAGGCCCGCAGGCGACCGAGATCATCCATCGACCGTGTCGCGGCGTCGCTGTCGATGGAGATCATACAGCATGTAGGATCGTTTCTGGTATTCGCATCAGATGGAAATCCGTCGATGTGGATGATGTAATGCGCGCCTAGCGGTCCTCGGTCCCGATACCCCTGCTCGGTGCGGCTCCCAGTGGGGGAGTCCTTGGCGATTCTGAAGCCATGGCGACCTCGAGTAAGTAGGAGGCCAATCCCTCAAGCCGATCGGTTTCAACACGCCGAATGACTGTCAGGTAGACCTTGGCAAACACACGAAATAGGACATAGCCAATCAGCACACCAAGTGCGTTCAGCAGCACATCATTCACATCGATGACCCTGTAGGCATAGCCAAGCGTGAGCGAGATGGCCAACTGCAGGCATTCGATTGCAACTCCGAAGGCAAGCGTTAACCAGCCTATGCCTATACGACCGGGCTGCAGCACGAAGTTGACACCGAAACCGAATGGAACAGCTAGCAGGACATTGAGAATGAGCTGCCTGCTGTCGAAGAATATGCCGTACGCTCCTAGGTCCCCGGGTATGAAATTGACCCGAGACATGAAGCTTGTGACAGGCCTCATCGACTCAAGAGCTCCTCCGGAGAGCGGCACTCGCAAGGAGCACAAGTGCTCCCAGAATCCAGGTAAGGCCGTCGAAGTCGAGGAGCATTACAATTCCCTCCTTGGTAAGCCGGCCGAGACGGTGCCGGAGTCCCGTCGGCGGGCCAAGCCCCTATCAGCCCTCTGTCACCCAGCCATTGAGAGCAAGCTCTACATTTCAGTGAGCGGCGGCGTCTGACCGAGGCCGAGGGCTGCTGTACAGGGCCCAGAACGCTGTTAAGGCGAGCGCCACGACGAAAATGAGTGCGGTGAGGGCTTCTGGCCAAGCCTCAATGACCAAACCCCCAACCACTATCCGGTCGAAGCTTCTTGCCAGCACGAGCGACAGACCGACAATCACGAGAGTAACCACGTAGGCGATGTACACGCTGATCCACATACGGAAACGGGTCAATCCTAAGAGCAGAGCGATACCTGCAAAAAGCAGCAGCGCTGCTGGGTCGAGGCTCACCTCACCCTGAGAGAGCAGAACCGCGGTTCTGGCCAAGGCGATTGCCCCCAGCAGTATGCACGACCATGCAACTACCTTAATTCGCGTTGGAACCCCAACCGTACTCACGGCGACCCCTCTTATTACTTAATATGAAGGCAGCGCTTCTGACCTGAGTTTAGCATACAGGGTGTGCCGGCGGCGTGGATGCGCTGGTTAGGCGGATTCGCCTCTGCGCACAGACGACAGCAGCATCGCCACATGCTGCTCAGTCACAACTGGCATAGGAAGCGATGCCAAGCTACTGATGCGACTCGATATCGGTAGCGCGCTGATCCGGCAGGTGGCAGCGACTTCCGTCTCCGTTCGTCTCCCCCAAGCAGACCTCGCCCGATTTTACGACGCCTGACACAAGAAAGCCCCGCTCATACGAGCGGAGATCTCACATTTTGCTGGTGGGCCCGAGTGGATTCGAACCACTGACCTCACGGTTATCAGCCGTGCGCTCTAACCAACTGAGCTACGGGCCCCTAAGGGGGAGCAGCCTCGACACAATACTAAAGCGCAATGGCCCCCGTCAAATACTTGATGCGCACGATTGCCTGGCTCGGGGGATAATGGCACATACGTTGCAAGTAAACTGTTACTCTTCATAAGAAAGCAGGCCTAATATGGATTTCCTGAAAAAAGTGCTCAAGGGCGCAAAAAGTCTCGAAAAGAAATTGGACAAGCTTGAAGACGTCGTCGAAAAAGCCGCAAAGCAAAAAAAAGGCAGCTCAAGCGCAAAGAAGATTCTGGGCAAGTTGAAAAAGAAGTTTTGATCTCCCGCGCCGGGAAAGGAGAAGCACCTTGGTTCATGTGCGGATCGTATCGCTGTCGGTTGATGCGGCATCGAACCAGCCGGTAATTATCCTCAAGCCCGTTGACGACGAGGAGTCCTCGGCGCGTCTGTTGCCAATCTGGATCGGCCACCCCGAAGCCGCATCGATTCTGCTTGCCCTGCAAAGCATCGAGCCTCCGCGTCCCATGACCCACGACTTGTTGAGCAACATAGTCTCCACACTCGGCCACCAGGTCGCGCGAGTCGAGATCACCCGGCTTGAGGCAGGAACCTTTTACGCCGCTATCTTCCTGGAAGACGAAAGCGGCACCGTGGTTATCGATGCCCGCCCCAGCGACTCAATAGCTCTGGCCGTGCGGACCGGCTCGCCAATTTACGTCGCCGAGCAAGTCCTTGACGAGGCCGCCGTGACAGCTGACCAAAGTAGCCCCTCAGAAGATGAAGAGGTGCAGGTTCAGCAGTTTCGTGACTTTCTTGAAAGCGTGGATCCTCGCGACTTTCAAGGCTGATGCTGAAAGCCTTGGCGGCGCATCGGTCCTTATTCGTACCGCAGCGCGACGATCGGTTTCAGCCGAGAAGCCCGATAGGCGGGGTACACTCCAAAGAACACGCCTATTCCCGCCGAGAAGAAAAATGCGAGCGCGACCGCCCACGCGGTCACCTGTGTTGGAACGAAAGCCTGCAGCGCCGCGGCTCCTGCCCATCCCAGGGCCATGCCTACAGCTCCTCCGATAACCGATATCAGAAGCGCTTCGATCACAAACTGAGACATTATGTCGTAGGTTTTCGCTCCGACAGCCTTTCTGATGCCGATCTCGCGCGTCCTTTCAGTGACGCTGACCAGCATGATGTTCATAATCCCAATGCCGCCCACAAGCAAAGATATTCCGGCAATGCCGGCGAGCATAACCGTTAGCGTTCCCAGCAGCGATGCCATAATGCCGAGGGTCTGCTCCTGCGTAAAAACGCTGAACTCCTCACCGAAGGACGGCCGAAGAAGTCGCTGCACCTGCGCCTGCACCAGCTCAACCTGGTCGGCCTCGGCGGCTTTGACAATAATGGAATTAACGTCTTCTGTGCCCAGGAGGCGCTGGGCCGCGGTGATTGGCATATACAGCTGGTTGTCCTGATCCCCGGTGAGCGTGCCCCCCTGCGCCGCGAGATGTCCAATCACAGTGAATCGCTGGCCGTTGATATCAATCTCTCTGCCCACCGGATCCTGAAATGGAAACAGCTCGTCGCGAACACTGCTTCCCAGCACTACAACCCGCGAGCCGGCTGTGACCTCACTACGCCGATAGTCCCTGCCGCCCTCGAAGTCCGACGCAAAGACCTCTCCCGCATGCTCGTTTGCGGCGGCCACAGCCGAGCGCATGCTTCGATTCCCGACACGAAGAGTCACCGGTGCCTGAACTATAGGCACCACCAGGTTCTCTGGTCCAAGGCGCCGCCTGAGAAAGTCGGCGTCTTCCATGCTGAACATCGTAATGGAGACAGCAGCGGGTCCACCCGAGCCTTCCTCCATATTGCCGGGTAACACAAAGACCAGATTGCTCCCAAGTCCCTCGATCGTACCGGTGACTTCATCTTGCACTCCGGAGCCAATGGCGACCAGCAAGATTACGGCGGCAACTCCGATGATCACGCCCAGCATCGTCAGCGTGGTGCGAACCTTGTTTGCGGACAGCGCGCGAATCGCGACCGTAAGACTCTCTCCCAGATTCATCAGGCAGACACTTCCTCGGCAGAGCTCATCTTCAAGCGATCTCTGGCGAACACCCGCGACTCGACAGTCTCTTCGCGAACAATGCGCCCGTCCCCTATGTGAATGATGCGCTTCGCGTGTCTAGCCACCTCGTGATCGTGAGTGACGAGCACTACCGTTATTCCCTGCTCATTTAGATCCTGCAAGATCGCCATGACCTCTGTCCCGGATCTTGAGTCGAGGTTGCCTGTGGGCTCGTCTGCCAGCACTATGCTGGGTTGCATAACCAGCGCACGAGCTATCGCTGCTCGCTGCTGCTGGCCCCCGGACAGCTGACTGGGGAAGTGGCCCGCGCGATCGCCGAGACCAACCTGCTCCAGCGCCTCCTTTGCCCGTTTTGTCCGCATAGCAGATGAAACACCGGCGTAAACCAGGGGCAACTCGACGTTCGCCAAAGCCGTGGTGCGAGCCAAAAGGTTGAAGGCCTGGAAAACAAAGCCTATCTCCTTGTTGCGCAAGGCCGCCAATTTGTTGGGCGCCATGTTGGATACCTCTTCGCCCTGCAGCTTCACCGACCCTGTCGTCGGGGTGTCAAGCAAGCCTATGATATGCATAAGAGTCGACTTCCCTGAGCCCGATGGCCCCATGATCGCCAGCATCTCACCTTCCGAGACAACAAGGCTCGCCCCACACAGGGCATGAACTTCGATGGTCTCCATCAGGTAGCTCTTGGTGACATCGGTCACCTCGAGCACTGCTGGGCGCGCATCCTTCCGATCCGTGAGGTCGGCTTCTGGCGACAGGGTCTGCATCGGCACTTCCCGGCTTACCTTTCTACCCGGACACGAAGGCCGTCCGTAAGCTCCGCGGGACCCGACAGGGCGACCTCATCGCCCTCTGAGATTCCAGAGACTATCTCTGCCTTGACCTCGGTAAGCGTTCCTACCTCGACAGGCGTCCGTGCGAGCATCATGTCTGGGTCAACGAGATAAACGAAGAAGGCGCCATCCTCATCGAAAAGCGCTTCGACCGGAACTGTCAGTACGTCTTCAACAGCGTCTATCTCGATTTCCACATCGCCTCTCATTCCAACGAGAAGATCGATCGGCGGTGGAGTATCGCCAAAATCAATGTATACCGAATATGTGGTGCCTCCTGTTGCCGTCATCACCGGCATTGGAGAGATCCGGGTCACTGAGCCCTCGATTCCCTCTGCGGGAAAAGCATCGAGATTGACGGCGGCTCTTATTCCAGGCTCAACTTTTGCGATATCAGCCTCGTCCACCTCGGCAAGGAAGTACGCTGACTCCAGGTTCAAGATGGTAAACGGCGCCGCCTGGGGACCTACCGGCGATGCGGCGGATACCTTGGGAATCTCTCCGTCTGCAGCGGGCGTCCCGACGGGATTGAAAAGAACCACCCCGTCGATTGGTGCGGTCAGCGAGGCCTTCTCGAGATTCTCGTGAGCAAGCGCTACGGCCTCTCTAGCCTGATCCACAGCAGCGCTCGCTGCGGCCCTCTCTGCGGACAGCTCAGTTCTTTCCAGCCTCTGCTGCTGGGCCCTCGCGGCCAGGAAGGCAGCGTGCGTCTGGTCTCTGGCTGCTGCAGCCTGCCTGCGCAGCTGTGTTGCGTCGAATGACTCCGCCTTCTCTTTGGCTGCCTCGGCCTGGGAGTACCCTGCGCGAGCCTGAAGCATCGCTATCTCCGCTTGCGCCAGTGAGGCTTCCAAGGAGGGCGATGGTGACAACAGATAAGCCGCTTTGGCTGCATCGTGAGCCTGTTTGGCCGAATCGTAAACGCGCTTGGCGGCTGCGGCGGCGGCCCTTGCGGCTTGCAAGTCACTTTGGGTGGGAGCCTGGCGCCCGACCGCATCGACTCCAGCGAGGGCAGCAAGATGCTGGCTCCAGGCCGCTTCCGTGGCCCTCCTTGCCGAGGCCAGCTCTGCTGACGTGGGCTCCTGGCGCTCAACGGCGGCAAGTTGCGACCTTGCTGCGGCCAGGCCAGCTTCTGCCTGCGCTAGTTGCAGCTCCAAGGGCTCTCTTTCCAGGGTGGCCAGAACCGCGCCAGCTGCAACCTGCTGTCCATCGGTTACGAGCACCTCATCGATAATTCCGGCACTTCCCGGGAAGACGTCTCTCCTCTCGGCGAGCTGAATTTCGCCCGTCGCCGAGATCGTGACTCTCAGGTCTTCTTGCAGTACCTCGGTAACCGTGACCTCTTCCGCCGGCGCATATTGCCTAAGGAAAATAAAGCCGGCGATGGCGCCTATGGCCAACAACGACACAACGCCTATGATAACTTTAGCCTTGACCGTCACGCGGTCCTCCTCACTGTAAGACCCAGCTCACAAGTGCCTAGATAGCACGGCTGATGCCAGTTATACATGACTGTCCTATTCCGCCACTGCTTCTTCACCTAACACTCCGGGCAGTTCGGCGAGTGAGCGCAGCGCATATCGCGGCCCGGGCCCCAGGATCCTCTCTGCCGGAAACGGCCCCCAAAGAGCCGCCACGCCGATAGCATTGCATGCGCCGGCGGCCATCATGTCGAACTCGCTGTCCCCCACGTATACGCACTGCTCTATCGGTACGCCGAGAAGCTCCGCTGCATAAAGCAGCGGCTCCGGCTCCGGTTTGTGCTTTGTGGTGTCCTCGTACGCAACAAGCACGTCAAAGTAGGACGCAAGCCCGCAAACCTCAAGGCCTCGGATGGCTCCTTCTCTGGCCTTCGAAGTCACAACTCCCAGCGGGTAACCCATATCTGAAAGCGTCTCTAGGGTTTTGGCTGTCCCGGGATAAGCCTTAACTTGTCCGTCGTGATGTTCGGCGTTGTGCTTCCGATATACCAGCAGCAGCTCATCGGCATGCTCTACAGAAAAGTCCCTGAGCTGATAGATCAAAGGCTTGCCGATATTGTGCATCAGCACCTCATCAGAGAGCGCGATACCAAGTACGCTTTTAACCGCGTGGCGCAAAGAGGAGACAATGAGCGGAATCGAGTCGATAAGCGTCCCATCGAGATCAAACAACAGGCCCTTTATTTCCGGATCGCCACTCCCGCGACTCCCCGCACTTGGGGCTAGTGGGGTCTCACTGTTCTCCGCTGTCCTCACCATCGCTCTCAAATTCCTCGCTTGCGAGCTCTTCTTCGGCGGCGATTCGCTCTTCGATATCAGCGATCTGTCCGGCGCCCTCCTCGGCCACTGATCCATCCCCGTCTAGCAGCGATGTCTGTCCTTCGAGGACCGCCGCTCCTTTGTTTCTCCTCTTGCTCGCACTGACTCTTGCGATTGCAACCACGCTATCGGTTGCTCCCACGTTCATCACGCGAACTCCTTGTGTCGAACGGCCCAGCCTCGATATGTCGTCGGCCTTTACCCTGATCACTACACCCTCAACGCTGATCAGCATTAGCTCGTGGTGGGCTTGCACGATTTTCATCCCCGCAAGTATGCCTTTTTTCTCGGTGATCTGAATGGTCCGCACACCCATACCCCCGCGCCTTTGCAGCGGGTAGTCGAGCACCGGCGTGCGCTTGCCATACCCGCGCTCCGTGACCACAAACAGCTCAGCGTCCTCGCCGGCGATCTCCATGCCCAAAACGGCATCCCCAGTCTTGATGTTCATGCCCTTGACGCCCATCGTGTCCCGACCCATCGGCCGAGCGTCTGTCTCGCTCCACACGATAGCTTTACCCGCCGAGGAAACCATGACGACCTTCTCGTTTTGCTTGACCCGCCTGACGGAGATCAACTCATCATCGCTTCTCAGATTGATCGCAATGATGCCGTCGCGTCTGCTGCGATCGTAAGCTTGCATCGCAGTTTTCTTGACCATTCCGGTTCGAGTGGCAAATAGCAGATAATCTTCCGCCCCGAATTCCCTTGTCGTGATTACTGCAGCGATCTTCTCGCCCTGCTCGAATGGGAGCAGGTTGACTGCGGCTGTACCCCGAGCATGCCTTGAGCCCACAGGCAGCTCGTGCACCTTCAGGCGATAGACCTTGCCCTTCGTGGAGAAAAACAGCACATAGTCATGGGTTGAGCTTATGAAGAGATGCTCGACAAAGTCGCTTTCCTTCAGGTTTACCCCGCTTACGCCTTTTCCGCCGCGCTTTTGCTGCCTGTACGTCGCGACCGGCAAGCGCTTCACGTAACCGGCTCTGGTGATCGTCACAACCATGTCTTCTTCGGCGATTAGATCCTCGACATCGAAAGCGACCGCGGCTGTTGTAATTTCAGTTCGCCGAGGATTCGAATACTTTGCCCGGACCTCTGTCAGCTCTTCTTTGATGATCCCAAGGAGAAGAGTCATGTCTCCAAGGACCTTCTTGTGCCAGGCGATCTTCTCCCGCAAGGCGGAAAGCTCTTCGTCTATCTTGTGGCGCTCCAGCCCCGTAAGCCTGCGTAGCCGCATTTCGAGAATTGCATCTACTTGAGCCTCAGAAAAGCCGAACCTCTCCGTTAGCCTACTTTTGGCTTCCTGGTCATCAGAGCTTCCGCGAATGATACTTATAACTTCGTCGATGTTATCCAGGGCAATGACATATCCATCCAAAAGATGCGCCCGCTCCTCGGCTTTGCGCAGCTCATAGGTGGTTCTTCTCGTGACAACGCTCTTCTGGTGCTCGATGTAGTGCTTCAGGACCTCGGTTATCGTAAGGGTGCGAGGCACACCATCGACAAGGGCCAGCATGATAACGCCAAACCCGGTCTGCAGCTGCGTATGTTTGAACAGTTTGTTTAGAACCACCTGTGGGATGCAGTTGGTTTTCAGCTCAATGACCACACGCATACCCTTGCGATCCGACTCATCCCGAAGATCGGATATCTCCGTCAACTTCTTTTCTCTGGTCAGCTCGGCTATTTTCGATATCAGCTTCGCCTTGTTTACCGTATAGGGTATTTCGTTGATTATGATTCTCGTGCGGCCGGTCGAGGTCTGTTCGATATGGGCTTTCCCGCGAACCTTTACCGATCCCCGCCCCGTGGCGTAGTACTCAGAGATGCCATCCCGCCCCATTATGGATCCTCCTGTCGGAAAATCCGGCCCGGGCATCACCGCTAATATCTCATCTGCCCCTGCATCTGGTTTATCTATGAGAAGCATCACAGCATCTATAACTTCGCCAAGATTGTGAGGCGGAATATTCGTTGCCATTCCTACCGCGATGCCCGCGCTGCCATTGACGAGAAGGTTTGGGAATCTAGCCGGTAAGACCCTCGGCTCCAGAAGGGACTCATCGTAGTTGGGGCCGAAATCCACGGTCTCTTTGTCCAGATCGCGCAGCAGTTCGCCCGCAATCTTGTGCAAGCGAGACTCGGTATACCTCATCGCCGCTGCCCGGTCGCCATCGACAGACCCAAAGTTTCCATGGCCGTCGATCAGGGGTTCCCTCATCGAAAAATTCTGGGCCAGCCTCACCATGGTGTCGTAAACAGCTGAATCTCCGTGCGGATGATACTTACCTATCACCTCTCCGACCGTCCATGCTGACTTCTTGTACGGCCTGCCGGGAGTGAGCCCCGACTCGTTCATCGCATACAGAATTCTTCGATGCACAGGCTTTAGGCCATCTCTAACATCGGGCAAGGCTCGCGAAACAATAACGCTCATCGCGTACTCAAGAAAGGACTCCTTGAGCTCTTGCTGAATTTCTATTGGGAGAATGGTTGATTCGATCAGGTCTTCCGTCACTCTATTATTCACCTCGTTGTTTCAGACTTCTAATTATCACCCACACTGAAAAACCAATGAAGCTCATTCCAAAGCCCATCAGGATGGCGCCGCCGGTCATCCCTGCTACCCCTGCTTGTGCTGTCCGAGCAGTTGCTACAACGCCCCAAACAAGCATCATTGTGCCAATGGAGCCAAGCACCAGGCCGCTCAGTACTCCCGCCTTCCATAGATGGCGATTGGGCGAGGCTTCTGCTACGGAAAGCTGTGCCATCAGTTCAACAAAGCGCGGATCATCTACTGAGACCTTCTCCTTCTTTACAGGCGCGTCCGCAGAAGAGCTTTCCACTACTGCAACGACCTCTTTGGCCTCACCGCGGCCTTCCGCTTCCCGCCCTGCCGCTAAGGGCCCTTCACCCGCCTCGCTCGCAATCTCCCAGGGTGGGGGCTGAAATTGCTTCGGCTGTCTGCGTTGTGGTGCTTCGCTCATCGCGATTCCCATTTATTCTTAGATATCCAGGAAGCGCACATCTTTTGCGTGTCGCTGGATAAAATCCTTACGCGGCTCTACATTATCTCCCATTAAGTCTACAAATGCTTTTTCTGCAGCAAGCGCATCATCCAGAGTTACGCGCAACAAGGTGCGGTTTGTTGGATTCATGGTTGTTTCCCATAGCTGTTCGGGGTTCATCTCTCCGAGACCCTTGTATCGCTGAATATTTACTTTTGTGGATTCTGGAACTTTAGCTAAAGCCTGCTGTAGCTGCCTCTCGGTATATGCATATTCTTGCTTACGCCCGTAGCTGATCTTAAACAGCGGCGGTTGCGCTATGTAGATATAGCCATGCTCGATCATCTCTCGCATATATCGATAGAAAAACGTCAGGATCAAGCACCTGATGTGAGCTCCGTCGACATCCGCGTCGGTCATGATTATTGCCTTGTGGTACCTGGCCTGGGTAATGTCGAACTCCTCGGCTATGCTGGTTCCAAGCGCCGTAATCATCGCCTGTATCTCCTCTGATCCCAGCGCTCGGTTAATCCCGGCCTTCTCTACGTTGAGGATCTTGCCCTTTAGCGGCAAAATCGCCTGAAACGACCTGTCGCGCGCCTGTTTCGCCGATCCCCCCGCGGAGTCGCCCTCGACAAAGAATATCTCTGTGAGCTCTGCCTCTCGAATTGAGCAGTCCGCAAGTTTTCCAGGAAGAGTCGATGACTCCAGCAGCCCCTTCCTTCTGGTCAGCTCACGCGCCTTTCGGGCGGCCGCTCTCGCCTTTGCAGCTTGGGCGGCTTTTGTAACAACTATTCTTGCGGGACGTGGGTTCTCTTCCAAGTAATCTGAAAGAGCCTTTGTAACTGCCGACTGCACAAAGGCTCGTATCTCCGGATTTCCCAGCTTTGTTTTGGTTTGTCCCTCAAACTGAGGATCTCGAAGCTTTACCGATATGATAGTGGCCAGGCCCTCCCTGATGTCCTCTCCTGAAAGATTGTCCTCTTTCTCTTTCAGAATATTTTGCCGCCGTGCATATTCGTTTACCGTTCGAGTCAGCGCATTTTTAAAGCCATCCAAATGCGTTCCGCCCTCATGGGTGTTGATATTGTTCGCAAAAGCGAGAACTGAGTCCGAGTAGCCCGTATTCCACTGCATTGCGACCTCGACATACCCCTCCGGGCTGTCGGCATCGAAATAGATAACCTTGCTATGCAGCGTATCTTTCGCTTCGTTCAGGTATTTGACGAAATCAACAATTCCTCCGGCGTACTTGAACTCCTCTTTCCTAGGTTCAAGCTCACGCTCATCGGTCATCGTAATCTTCAGGTTCTTGTTCAGGAACGCTGTTTCCCTGAATCTAGTTACCAGTGTGTCGTAGTCAAAATTAATCGATTCAAAAATATCTGCGTCAGGCCAAAAGGTTATGGTTGTTCCTGAGGCTTTCGTTTTGCCAATAACCGAAATATCTCCTTGCGGCTTTCCATATCTGTACTCTTGGAAAAAAACTTTCCCTTCGCGGCGAACTTCAACATGAATTTTTTCCGAAAGAGCGTTAACAACCGAAACTCCAACACCGTGAAGTCCTCCGGAAACTTTATATCCATCCCCGCCGAATTTGCCTCCTGCGTGCAATACCGTCAAAACAACTTCAAGCGTGGGTTTTTTTAACTTTGGGTGCTTATCAACAGGAATACCTCGGCCGTTATCAATAACCGTAACTGAATTATCAGCATGAATGGTGACATCGATATTTGTGCAAAACCCTGCAAGGGCTTCGTCGACTGAGTTATCTACGACCTCATAAACAAGGTGGTGTAACCCTTTCGCGCCAGTCGAACCAATGTACATCCCCGGCCGTTTTCTGACGGCCTCTAGGCCCTCCAATACCTGAATGTCTTTCCCGGAATATGAGTTTGTGGGCACCTATCACTCCTTGTGGAATGGATACTTACTATCAATAACTTTGTGATTGCTTATTAATATTAACCCTACCATGACTGGTTATAAAATTATCGCGCTTTTCTACTATCTTCCTCTGCAATGCTCTCTGGATTCACAGTAAAACGAATATTTCTTACAACTCTCTTACCAAACATATCGTTGATTCTTTCAATCAAAACTATACTCATGGTCGATAATTCTGTAGCCCAAGAGGAAGAGGCAACATCAATCAATAGCTCATGGTTTCTTAGTCCCTTTACTTTTGTTTGTTGAGCTATTTTTCGTTCAGTGAGGTGTTCCCAGTTGTCTATTATTTGCCTTAATTCATTAAACGCTGGTTTTCCTCCAGTTAAATCAGAAACAACTCCGCTTAAAATACTTCCGATTCTTACTGGATCTCTCTCTTGCATAAAAATAAACAATTCTTCCTAAACTAGGCGAACCGGCATGATCAGATAGGTAAAACCTCTGTCCTCTACCGACTTTATAACTCCGGGCTTGAGGGGACTAACTATCTCTATTGAAATAGTATCGCCTGGTGCGGTTATGGCTCCGTCAAGTAAATATGTGTGGTTAAAGGCGATCTCTACTGTAAGCCCATCTACATCAGCTGAGATATTTTCGTTTGCTGTACCAATATCTTGTGTTGTCGCCGTAAGTGATACCTGTTTGCTTTTTTCATCAACTGATAAACGAAGGGATGTGTTGTGTTGAGCAAGTAAAGAAACTCTTTTTGCAGCGCCAATAAATTCATCTTTAGAAAGGGTTGCTTTTGTCTGAAAGGAAGACGGGATGAGCTGCTTGTAGTTAGGAAAAGTTCCTTCGATTCTCCTAGTTAAAAATATAACGTTTTCTATCTCAACTAATATTTGGCTATCTGTAAACGTGAGATTAACTACCTGCTCTTCACCCACAAGCCTTATTACTTCTTCTATTATTTTTCCGGGAACAATTAAGTCGCATGTAACCCCTGCATCTTCAATTGTTGTTTCCACAATTGCCAACCTATATGAATCTGTTGCAACCGCAGTAAGTTGTGTTCCTGATATTGATAGAAGAATTCCCGTTAAAACAGGCCTTGTTTCATCTCTACTAATAGCTTTAGCCACTCTCGATACAGCGTAGGATAAAGTTTTAGCTGGTAGAGATATTAAGGTTCCCTCTTTCAACTCAGGAAGACTTGGAAAATCATCGGCGTTCATAGTTTTTAGCGAATAAAGAGCATGCCCGCAGGATATAGATATGCCTTCTCCCTCTAAAGAAAGGGAAATTGCAGAGTTTGGTAAGTTTTTAATGATGTTGATAAATAATCTACCGGGGACAACTATAGTCCCCCCCTCTTCTACCAACCCGGCAAAAGAACACTTTACCGATAACTCTAAGTCTGTTGACGAAATAAAAATCTCGCCATTTTTTTCAGCATGTATACAAAGGCCGGCTAAGATCGGAAGGGTCGACCTTGAAGACAGACCCTTAGCTACGTAGTCCAAAGAAGAGACTAATTCCTCACGAGAAACCGTTACCTTCATTTACTGATCCTTTCTTAAATTTTTAAGTTCAGTAGTAATAGTGACCTTCTCTTCTGTTGAAAACCCCTTATTACAAAAGGTTATCTACTGTGTTTCGCCTGTGGGTAGGGCAACTAAAAGACTGTGAATGGGTGTTGAAAAGTAAATTCCTCACAGTAATCTATCAACAGTAATTAGATTATATCCACAGAAAAAGAACAGGTTATTCAACTCTTGAATAATTTATGAATAAGTATTCGTTTTTAATTATTTTGTCTTATAATATTAGTCAATTCTTGTATTTGGTTGTATACCTCTCTCTCTGCAGTGATCATTTTTTGAATTTTTGCTGTTGCGTGCATTACGGTGGTGTGATCTCTGCCACCAAATTCATTTCCAATCCTTGGTAGCGAGATATCTGTTAGTTCACGGGCCAGATACATTGCTATTTGGCGTGGGTAGACAATGTTTTGAGATCTTTTACTACTAATTAATTCAGAACGGCTTACGGAGAAATACTTACACACTTCTTTTTGTATGGAGGATATAGGGATAGGTTTAATCTTTTTTTCAGGGAATATATCTTTTAGAACTTTATTGGATATCTCAATAGTGACAGGTTGTCTTGTTAGGGATCCGTAAGCGATAACCCTGATTAAAGCCCCCTCGAGCTCTCTGATATTTGAGGATACTCTGTCGGCTATAAATAAAAGAACCTCATATGGAATATCGAGTCTCTCGGTTTCGATTTTCCTTTTTAATATTGCAATTCTTGTTTCTAAATCAGGTGGCTGAATATCAGTAATTAAGCCCATTTCAAAGCGACTTCTGAGGCGCTCTTCAAGCATTGCAATTTCTCGCGGAGGGCGATCTGAGGATAAAACAACCTGTTTTCCTGATTGCTGAAGAGCATTAAAGGTATGAAAGAACTCTTCCTGTGTTCCCTCCTTGCCTTTTAAAAACTGTATATCATCAATTAATAAAACATCATTAGTTCGATATTGCCGCCTAAATCCTTCTATACGTTTTTTATCTCTGTTTGCAATTGAATTGATAAAGTCATTAGTAAACTGTTCTGAAGTGACATATTTTACTTTCATATGAGGAAAGCTTTGTTTTACATACTGAGCAATAGCGTGCAACAGGTGAGTTTTCCCTAAACCAACACCGCCGTATATAAATAAAGGGTTATATGCTCGCCCAGGAGCCTCCCCGACAGCCAGGGCTGCTGCATGCGCAAAACGATTAGAGGCTCCAATTACAAAAGAGTCGAATGAATATTTTGGATTAAATGAATCGACCTTTTCGCGCTCAAGAACGCGCCGTTCTAGTTTAGGAATTTCAGTAGTAATTTCGGTGGTTGCTTCCTCCAAAAAAGGAAGGACAGTGGTCTTATTACTTGCAGAGACAACAAAACTTATAGAGGCGGGAGCGCCCATCACCTTCAAAAGAGCAGCGCTCAGAAGGCCGGAGTATCGGGATTCAAGCCAGTCCTTAGCAAATTCGTTTTGAACTCCAACGACAAGCTCTCCATCAATCATGGTTAGAGGAACGGTGTGCTCAAACCAGGTTTTAATAGTTGGTTTATTTAGTTCGGCTCGGATTACTTCGAGAACCGAAGACCAAACCTCCAAGAGCTGTTCATTTGTTGCTTCAGGCGGCATATCTGTTGGATCCTTTATCTCATGTAAAAAGATGATTGATATAATTTAGGCCTAGATCGGTAAGAGCCCTCTTTCCATTTTCTTTTGTGGTTAGTAGGCCCGCCTGTTCCAGAGAGGACAGGTCTCTATAGGCCGTTGAAAGGCCAATCGACAGCTCCCGTGAGATCAAAGTGGGTCCAACTTCTCCAAACTCAAAAACAAGGGAAAGAACCCTCTTATAACGAGTCGAAAGTTTAGGGACAGTTTTTTGATCGTATGAGAGCTTCGACCCGAGATCCATTGGCGTGCTCAGTAAAACCGGCTCACTATCAGCTTTAATCAATGGCACCTCAGCTGTTGGTTGTGAGCTATATATTGTGACAACAGTGCCTCCAGTAAGATTGTCATCGATTTGCAAGCGGCACTGCTTTTGAGCCAGAAGGTCAACAGCAAGAGAGAGCCCGCACCCGACACCACGAATATACTGCTTCATTGTTTTGGTAGCAGTGGTATATCCGGGAGCCACGGCCTTCTCCTTGTTATCGATGCCCGGTCCCTGATCGGCGATGCGCAGGGTGCAGCCCGCATCGAGTATTGATACTACTACTTCCGCGAAGTTAGCATGTATCAGGTTTTCCACAACCTCACGAATAGCGATATATGGAATCGGGCCTCCCAGGTTCCTCGCAGTTGAATATACTGCCGAGCTGAGGGTTTCAATAAAAGATGAGGGGTTGCGGCCCCCGATTTTTTCTATGGTTGGGCCAGAGCCGACAGAGCCGTAAACGGCCACTAAACCCTGCAAAGCTACTGAGTCATCGGACAAGTGCTTGTGTGGGTAGTCGATCAAGGCCGGCGTTTCCAGGTGTTTCAAGCCCTCCGAGCCGCTAGGGAAAAACGTACGCAAGACCCGTCTCCTCCAGTAGTTCTGACATCAATAATGAATAAAACCGCGCCCAAACTAAAAACGGCACTAGAATGGAAGCCCTTCAGGTCGCCACAGTGCGCCTAATTTTCCGTAGTTTTCAACAACCCTTCCACATCTGTGGAAAATCGGTGGCGGCATGTTGAAGGAGAGGGAAAAGATGACCTCCAACCTACGGGAATCGGTCGCCGAAAGAAATAGGGCTTCCGTCAAAGAATGGAAAACCCGTCGAGGTAGCCGAAAAGGCTGTGGATAGAATGGTTTTCAGAGAGGCAAAAAAAGAATGCCTGTGGAAAAGTTGCGGAAAGCAATGTTTTGGGCAACTGTCATCATTTTCTAACGCGCATATCGGGCGGTTTCAAGGCGCAACCAAACGTTTAACCGGTAAATCTGTGCTGAGCGGATTCTAGCAAACGGGCACAGGGCAAAAAGGTGTCGAGAATCGTTATCCACAATGTCGATGAGCATAAATCCTGCGTTTTCCACAGTATCCACAGAAAATGAAAAAAATACGCTACGGGCCATTCCCTCTTTTCGGAAGGAAATGAAATAAGCTCGCAAGCTCAGCTCCGAGCCTTTGTGGATTGACAGCGGAGCCTAAGCAAATATAGAATGTCACGGCTTGTTGCCCTTTGATTGGGCACTGAATGGAGGAAACCGCAGTTGAAACGCACATATCAACCAAACCAGCGTAAGCGAAGCAAGACGCATGGTTTTAGGGCAAGGATGTCCACAAGGGCTGGCAGAGCCATTCTTGCGGCTCGTCGGCGCAAAGGGCGGAAGGTCCTTAGCGCATAACTTGTCTTATAACAGCACCTTGGAGGCATGGTGCTGAGGTCTATTATCTCGTCGAACCAGATTGATGAGTTATTCAGAAACGGGAGGCGCTACGCCAATCCGTACCTTGTCCTTTTGGTTGCTCCAAGCAAAACAAACGGATCGCGAGTGCTGATAGTTGCTGGCAAGAAGTTAGGTGGAGCTGTGACCCGGAACCGATTGAAGCGCGTGCTCCGCGAGAGCGTGCGTATGGCTGGGGGGCCATGGGAAGGGTGCCAGGTTGCCGTAATTGCCAGGCAACCGCTTAAAAAAATTGGTGCCCATAGGGCGACGGCTGAACTTTCCGGCTTATTGCGTAATGCGCGACTGATACGGTGATAGCCTTGCGAACACTTTTTATCGTGGTCATAATTGTTTATCAAAGACTCATATCCCCCCTGCTTCCGCCAACCTGCCGCTTTTATCCCACCTGTTCCTCATATGCGATGACGGCAATCGAGCGGTATGGAGCTTTATCGGGCTTGTGGATGGCTATTAAGAGGATCAGTAGGTGCCATCCTTGGAATCCAGGCGGACATGATCCTGTACCATGACATAGAAGTCGTAGTGGCACGAGGCATCTGTCGCTGCGTGGACCAAGTTTGGAGGTTACATAAAAGTGTGGCTAGCATTTAAAGATATTATTTTTGATGGGTTACAGTATCTATTTTCTATTACTGGTGATTATGGGTGGGCAATTGTTCTGCTGACCGTTGTTATAAGAATCGTCCTTGCACCACTCATCGTCAAACAAACCCGATCTATGCATGAGCTACAAGGAATTCAACCCAAGATCAAAGAACTGCAGAAAAAGTACAAGAACGATAAGGAAAAGCTACAAGAAGAAACTCTAAAGTTCTACCAAGAGAACAAAATCAATCCCTTCGGCGGATGTATGCCGATACTTCTGCAGATGCCGGTTTTCCTTGCGCTTTTTCAGGTTTTGGGAGGCACCCCAGAAAACCCAGGGCATTTGCTCAGGCATCTTCAGGCACTTGAGCCTGCCGAAAGCGTCGTCGCCAAGAGGTTTTCGGTACTAATTGAGGATATAACAGTCACGCCAGCAGCAGTGTTTGCTAGTGATGGCCTTGTCGCCACTCTCCCCTACATAGCCCTGGTAGTGCTCTTCGGTCTGAGTGTTTGGCTCCCCATACAGCTTGCTCCAGGAGAAAAACAGCAAAAGCAAATAGGAATGTTTATGGCTGTAATGATGCTGTACTTTGGCTGGATAAGCCCTGCCGGTGTACTTCTATACTGGGTGACTTCAGCAATTATAGGAATTGCCCAGCAGCAGATTACCCTTAAGGTCCTTACACGCTCAAAGGAGAAAAATTTATGAAAAGAGAGATTATAACCGAGGGTTCATCGGTAGACGCGGCGCTGGAAATTGCCCTTGAGTCTCTGGGGGTACAGCAGGATGCTGTTCAATTCGAGGTAGTCGGGGGATCCGACGAAGGGTTTGCCATTGGCACTGCTGGACCGAGTAAGGTGCGAGTCTGGATCAAGGAGTCTTTTTATCGGGAGATCGAGGAGGCCAGAGCGGCCGTACGGGAGATTGTCGTCGGCGCAGACGGGGAAACCACCACCCCTTTATCCGAAAACGGGCTTTCTGCGGAAGATCTGGATAAGGTAGCTGACGAGGCCGTGGCAATCATTCAGGGAATTTTGAGCGGCTTCGGAATAGCGGCGGAGATTGATGAGTACGAAGGTGATGATGGCGAGATAATTTTGGATATCGTGGGCGATGATCTGGGAATACTAATCGGCAGACATGGAAGAACACTCGAGGCTCTGCAGGTTCTTGTTGGAGCGGCAACCAATCAAAAGCTGGGCTTTCGCCATGCTGTGGTGGTTGATGTTGAGGGTTATAGGAACAGGCTTCGGGAAAAGCTTGAGTCCATTGCCAGGCGTGCTGCAGAAAAAGCGGTAAAGTCACGGGGAACGGTGAGACTGCGCCCAATGTCGAGCTATGAGCGAAGAATAGTTCATCTTGTACTAAAGGACGACAGGCGTGTTGTTACGGTAAGTGAGGGCCAGGAGCCGAACAGGTGTGTTTCGGTTATAAACAAATAGTAAGTAGCTAGACGAATACCAGCAAGGGCGCCCGTGGGCGCCCTTGCTGCTTTAAGTAGTTTTGCCAAAAATCATGTATCCTTGGATATCAGACAACAGTAAGGCTTTAGGAGAATGTTTCACGTGAAACATCAGCAAGCTTCCTCCGACACAGATTATCTCCGTGAGTGCATATCGGCTATAGGCCTCCAGCTGGAGCCCTCGCAGGAAAGCGATCTGCTCTCCCACCTTGGTGCAGTATTGAAACACAACAGCAGGACTAATTTGACCGCAATAACTGAGCCGCGGGATGCAATACGATTGCACATCGTAGACTCGCTATGCGTAGTTCCATATATCAAAAATTACCAAAATCGGCTCATGGACATTGGTTCGGGCGCAGGGTATCCGGGGATGGCAATTGCGATAGCTTGCCCCTGGCTGGATGTAACGATGTTGGAGTCCAACAACAAGAAACATCGCTTTCTTACTCAGGAGATCCAAAGACTTGACTTGTCGCGTGCTGTGGCACTCAACCTAAGAGCCGAAGAGGCCTGCGACATTGCCGGCGGTATGGAGATCGTAACCGCCAGGGCTGTAGCAGCTTTGGTGGCACTCGTTGAGCTATCGGCCCCACTACTGGTGGAAGGCGGTGAGTTGTATGCAATGAAGGGTAGAACTCAAAGTGCAGAGATTGACGAGGCAATGCGGGCCGCGCCTCAGTGCGGAATGTCGTTTCAGAGTAGACATGCTTACACGCTGCCCCTGGGTTCTGAGTGCCGTGAGATATGGATATTTAAAAAGGTAGGTCCGCCCTCAATTCCTTTACCCAGGCGGTCGGGGAGGGCCCAAACCAGGCCACTTGGTAGGTAAAATTCCTTTGAGTTCGACACAGAATATTGTATTCTCAGGGGGCTTGAGTGTCTCATGAGATGGTAGGTGAAGAAGTGGTTTCAACTCAAAGAATAGAGGGCTCCCCCCTGCAGCTAGTTTTGGCTGTGGTAAATCAAAAGGGGGGCGTGGGGAAGAGCACGACAGCGGTGAACCTGGCAGCCTGCCTCGGGGAAAATGGGAAGCGCACGCTTCTTATAGACCTGGATCCTCAGGCGAATGCTACATCTGGGTTTGGGATGAGCAATGGTCAGCGCCAGAAGTGCGTCTATGACGTGCTCCTTGGCGATACGGCGCTTGAAGATATAATAGAGTCGACGCAAAACGAACATGTGTTCGTAGTGCCTGCGACGATACAGCTAGCTGGAGCTGAAATCGAGCTGGTTTCAGCGCTCAGCCGCGAGAATCGTCTGAGGAACATCCTTGCACCAGCTATTTCATCATTTGACTTTGTCATTATTGATTGCCCTCCGTCGCTAGGATTACTGACTGTCAATGCCTTGACGGCTGCTACAGGACTGATAATTCCGATACAGTGTGAGTATTATGCCCTCGAGGGTCTTGCCAAGCTTATGGATAGCGTGCGACTCGTAAAAACACACCTAAACGCTAATCTCGAGATATTTGGTGTGGTCATGACTATGTACGATTCTCGGACGAGACTTTCCCAGCAGGTAGTAGATGAAGTTAGACAACACTTCGACGGTAAGGTATTTGAGACCCTGATCCCAAGAACAGTTAGATTGTCTGAGGCCCCGAGTTTTGGCCTGCCGATTACACAATATGACCCGTCGGGTAAGGGCGCCGAAGCGTACAGATCTCTAGCTAAGGAGGTGGTGTCTCGTGTCGAATAGGCGAGGATTGGGCCGCGGTCTTTCGGCAATAATTCCCAGCATCGCTCAAGAACCTTCACAGGAAGAGCATCTAGTGCCGATCTCTCAGATTTATAGAAATCCGGATCAACCTCGCACTGAAATCGACGAGGAAAGCCTTCTTGAGCTTACAGATTCGATCAAAAAGGTCGGTGTGCTGCAGCCCATAATCGTTCGCCCGTTCGGTGAGGGCTATCAGATAGTCGCCGGTGAAAGGCGCTGGCGTGCGGCTCGTGCGGCTGAATTGGAAAAAGTTCCGGTTCGAGTCCTTGGCGTCAGTGATGGCGAATCTCTTGAAATTGCGCTTATTGAGAACTTGCAGAGGGAAGATCTAAATGCGATCGAGGAGGCCAGGGGCTACCGAAGGCTGCTGACAGAGCATCAAATGACCCAGGCGGAGCTAGCAAATAAAGTTAGCAAGTCGCGATCGGCTGTCACAAATGCTCTAAGGCTGCTCGACTTACCCGAAGAGGTTCAAGAGCTGGTATATGCAGGCAAGGTGTCGGCAGGACACGCCCGGGCAATACTGTCCATTCCTGACGAGCAACTTAGAATCAGATTGGCGGAAAAGGTGTTAGCCGAGGGGCTTTCGGTTAGAGAGACAGAGAACCTCGCAAGGCTTTATGCTGCGGGGAGGGGGGAGAAGTCCACCAGGCCCGTCATGCCAAAACTTTACAAGGTTGTAGCGCGAAGACTGAGAAGAGTTCTGGGAACAGGTGTTCGTATAAAGCAGAGTTCGGGTCGTAGTAGGCTTGAAATAGAGTTTCACGGGGAGGAAGATCTCGAGCGCATATTTCACATTATCAACAGCGACCTAGAGGGACATACGCAAAGGGAGGCTTAGATGTCTCGAAGAAGCGATTTTTTTATTGCGGGAGCCGCTACAGGTTTGGTAGTCGGCTTTGTTGCAGGACTGCTTTTGGCGCCAGTCAGTGGCGCAATTGCCAGAAAGAAAATTGCCGATGAGGCGGCCTACACTATTGAGAGGGCGCGCATCTTAGCTGCCCAGGCAGAAAATATCGCTGAAGTGGTGGGCAGGCGGATGGAGCATTTTCTAGGCAGGGAGGAAGAAGTTGCCTGGGAGAAGATTCGTGAACTGCGCGAAGGCCTGAGTCGCTTCCAGGTTGAGCGCTAGCCTGCCTAAACGGAATGCCCACGGCGCTATCAAACTACTCGGGAAGCCTTCGGTGGTGAGGTCGAGTTTCGTGTTGCCCTTTTAGCTGGCCGCAAGCTGCATCGATATCAGCACCCCTTTCAGTGCGCACGGATACTTGGATGCCGGCTTTTTTGAGGGCACTTTCGATAGCAGAAACTCTATTGCCTGGACTCGGACGATAGGGGCCGCCAGGTACCGGATTGGCCGGAATGAGGTTTATGTGACACGCCAGTTCGGTAGAGAAGTCTATCAGGGACTCAAGTTCATAAGTAGTATCGTTGACTCCTTGAAGGAGCGCAAACTCAAGAGTGGGGCGCCTTCCGGATACCGCTATATAGTTTGTTAGTTCAGAGCGAAGTGCGAGGAGGGGCTGATTTCTGACTCCAGGCATCAGCCGGTTCCTTGTGCTTTGAACCGCAGAGTGCAGCGACACGGCTAGCGTAAACTGCTCAGGCTCTTTGGCAAACTTACGTATTCCCTCAAGTAGCCCGCACGTTGAGACCGTAATGTGTCTTGCGCCGATGCCAGGGCCGGCAGGGCTGTTCAGAATGCGAAGAGCGGCCATAGTGTGAGCATAGTTGGCGAAAGGCTCGCCTTGGCCCATCGCCACGGCGTTTGTCGCTCTCGACCTGAAGTCGCGAGCGACGAGATTTACCTGATCCACCATCTCTCCGGGCAGAAGATCGCGGACAAAGCCGTGCAGGCCAGTCGCACAAAAAGTGCAGCCCAAACGGCAGCCAATCTGAGTGGAGAAGCAGACAGTCAGCCGGTCTTTGCTCGGCAGGCCAACGCTTTCAACAAAAGCACCAGCTCCCAGGGCAAAGAGGTACTTTCTCGTACCGTCTGCCGAGGAAATTTGGCGGGAAATGAGCTTCGGGGCGCTCAAAGGGGCGTGCGCTTTCAGAAACTCGCGAAGGGACTTTGGCAGATTGCCCATTTCATCATAGGAGCTGACCGCATGTTGGTAGAGCCACTCGGTCAGCTGCTGCGATCGATAATCTTCGTGCTTCGCGGCACGAACAAGGCGCTTGAGCCCATCAAGGTCAAGCGCCTTGATTCCACTTTCTTCCGCACTCGGAGTCATCTATGCGCCTAGCTCCTCCAGAGCATTTTTGTACTCATCGCGGTGCTCTTTTTCGTAGCGGCCTACTGAGCGGAAGTAAAAGGCAATATCAGGGAAGCCTTCGGCCTCGGCGATCTCGGCAAACCCAGGGTACATGTCTTGGCACTCATAATCCTCGCCAGCAGCAGCGGTTTTCAGGTTATCCCGAGTGCTACCAAACTTACCCATGTAGGCCAGGTGTCCAAGGGCGTGGGCTGTCTCTTCTCTCATGGCCCTTGCGAAGGCATCAAGAGCAGAGGCGGGAGCCTCTTCGAGTTCAGCAATCCTATGGAAGAGGGAGTACATCCTGTTCGCTTGAGACTCACCGGCAAATGCCGCTTCGAGATTCGCGAGCGTTTTGGTTCCCGTAAGATCGCCTGGTCCGCTGTATTCGGCAAACAAAGAAGCAGGTGCTCCACAAACAGGGCACGCATCGGGAACAGGGCCGACATGAAAGTATCCGCAGCCTTTACATCGTGTGGTTTCAACCATAATCAACTCTCCCTTCGCAGGATCTTGAGGCAATGCTCAAGATGGACAAAGTAACCAAATTACAGGTCTGCTGGCTTAATGCCCACTTCCATGGGCACCTCGATCATCCGCCCATTTCTGTAAAGCCCAAGGGTAACCTCATCTCCAACGCTATGACGCCGAACTAGCAGTATAAGATCGTCCATGGACAGAACGGGGTCGTCGTTTAGGCTTACGACCAAGTCGTCTGGCCTAAGGCCGGCCTTTTCGGCAGAGCTACCCTCTGTCACTTCCACTATCAGGGCGCCCTCTTTTGCGGGGAGATCTTCGGCAGCCGCTAAATCTTCATCCACACTTTGGCCAACGATGCCGAGGAAGGGGTGTTGCACCGTGCCGGTTTCGATGAGTTGATCGGCTATGCGAATCGCATTAGAAACGGGAATGGCAAAGCCGATACCATCGTTTGCTCCGGACTCGGTGAATATCGCAGTGTTGATCCCGATGAGGCGTCCGCGCCGATCAACAAGCGCCCCCCCCGAGTTTCCAGGATTGATTGCAGCATCGGTTTGGATCACATCGACCAGGGGATACGTACTCGGGCTTCCTGAAACCGGCTCGATGATGGAGCGGCCGATTGCGGAAATCACACCAGAGCTAACCGAGTGAGTCAGGCCGAAAGGAGAGCCGATTGCGACAACAAGCTGTCCCACGTCCAGAGCCTCCGGGCCGGCAATTTCGATGGGCGACAGGTCCGCCGGAATCCATATCACCGCAATGTCGGTTTCCGGATCGGCGCCAATGAGCTCTCCCTCATGGCGCTTGCGTTCTATATCGGTGACAACGATCCGATCAGCCTCACCGATTACATGTGCGTTTGTCAGTATTAGAGTGCCACCTTCGGAGCCGCTCCTGAAAGCTACTCCGGAGCCGGTGCCTCTTCGTGGAGTAAGAGGGTGCCCTTCGGGCAGATTTTCTGCAGAACCCTCTGCCGAGCCGGAGACATCAATGTTCACTACGCTGTTGACGGCTTTGGCTGCAGCCTGAACCACAGGCTCAGTAGGAGTTGATAGGGGCTCAATTGGCTTCTCGGCGGCCCTGTCCTCTGCGTATTGCAAATAGGACCAAGCACTAGCTGCTCCGGTTGCGACTCCGGTTATGCTGCCGGCGAGAAGGCCAACGGCCAAGGATATGAGAACAATGGTTTTGACAGACTTAGGGCTGCCGGGCGGCTTTGGTTCTTGGCTCAAAATATCCGGGCTAAGGGGCGGAACGTCAACTCCAGCGTTGGAATTATCTTGCATTTGGTCACCTCAGCGGTAGCGTGCTGTTTATAATGACTTTACCCATCATAAAGGCTAATTGTGTTAGTGGTGTGAACTTGACAAAATCTATCAACGGATCCAGCTTGCACAACAGGAGCGCAATGAGCAGCAACGAACAGCTATCACCAGAGACGCAGCCTCAGGGCAGTGCTCAGGCACCGCCGGAAGCGCAGCCTCAAGGCAACGAACAGCTATCACCAGAGACGCAGCCTCAGGGCAGCGGCCAGAGGGAAAGCGTTTCGTCATGGGTCTTCCTTATCCAATTACTTTTTTGGCTGATCTTTGTTGGCGTGACAACATGGGTGCTAACCAGGAATCCGGGGGTTCCCTCGATACACGATGAGCAATACCCTGTCATTATTGCCTCGGGGCTGGCTCTTGTGGCGATTACACCGGTGGCCACACTGCTGGCCTGGGTGCTATCACGCAAAAGCTCTTCAGAGAGCAGACGCAGCTCATTTTTCTTGTCGCTGCTGAAGTCTGCCACGATTACCGCTGTTGGCACGGCTATCTGGTTTGCCGCTTTGCTATTGATAGACATCTGGAAGTTGAGTTTGGCGTAGGGAGTTCCGATAAGGGGTCGAGATGAAGGCTGTGAACCACCAGAGAGCAGAGACATGCCGAAAGTAGCGGTGCTAAAGGGCGGTCTTTCCGCCGAAAGAGAGGTGTCGCTAAATACTGGCGCCCAGGTTGCTGCGGGCCTGGCTGCTGCGGGATTTCGGGTTGCCGAGATAGATGCGGCGGATCGAGATTTCATCGACCAGATTCTCTCGGAAGCTCCTGATGTCGTTTTCATTTGCTTGCACGGTAGATTTGGCGAGGACGGCACAGTCCAAGGACTTCTGGAGTTGCTTGGGGTGCCGTATGTGGGATCTGGTGTCCTTGCCAGTGCGCTGGCTATGGACAAGGTGATTTCCAAGCAGCTACTGAAGCAAGCAAACATCCCGACGGCTGATTTTTTGGCCCTGCGGCGAGACGAGCCAGTTGATGTCGTTGCCATATCCGAAGCCTTGGGCGTAAAGACTGTGGTAAAGCCGGCTAACGAGGGCTCGGCCATTGGGATAACCATCTCGCACGAGCCGGACGAACTCTCTGCAGCTGTTGAGCGGGCCTTTCTTTTTGACGACCGTGTTCTCGTTGAGGGATTTGTGTCCGGTACGGAAGTGACAGTGGGGGTGCTCGGAAACGACGAGCCAAAAGCCTTGCCTACGCTTGAGATAGTGTCCGAACATGAATTTTTTGATTATGAGTCCAAGTACGTCCCCGGACTAAGTCGACATATTGTTCCTGCCAGGATCAGCAGCGAGGCAGATGCCGAGTGTCAGAGGTTGGCCATCGAGGTTCATCGGCTGTTTGGCTGCAAGGGAATGTCCAGGGCAGACATGATCGTTACGACTGAAGGACAGGTATTTGTACTTGAGACCAACACGATCCCCGGAATGACCTCCACGAGTCTTTACCCAGACGCAGCTCGTGCCGCGGGGATCGAATTTCCGCAACTGTGCGCAAACTTGATTGAGCTCGCGCTTGAGGGCAAGGAAGACTAGCCCGCGCCCGAAGTTGAGAAAGTTTAATCCTGGCAGCCCAGTACTTCCGGTAACGAAATGCGGAAGAGCGATCCTCCGGCGCGGGATCCTGCGCTTGCAATGAGCGTTCCGCCATGGGCTTCTATTATTGTGCGAGCGATATAAAGACCGAGCCCTATGCCTTGCCCTGCCGTATCCCCATCGACCAGTCGTATAAATCTTTGGAAGATGACGTCGCGGTCCTCTTCGGGCACGCCAGGCCCCTCGTCCTCTACATCAACGTGCAGCATTCCATCAGCACACGTGGCCGTCGCTGTTACCAGACTTCCCTCTGGCGAATATTTCTTGGCGTTGATGATCAGGTTTGTAATCGCCTGGCGTAGCCGGAGGCTATCTCCCAGGACCACGGCGCCAGGAGGAGCCTCGCATGTAATCGCGTGAGAAGGGGGGTGGTTCAGTGAAAGGCAGACATCTTTTAGAAGAAGCGATAGATCAACCGGAAGCATCTCGGCAGGAGCGAGCGTGTCTTTTACGAGGGTGGTTGACAGAATGTCCTCGGCAAGGCGCGTCATGACCGATATCGAGTTCTTTGAAGATTCGATCGCCTTAATCGAGTTAGAAGATGTGCACTCCTTGGACAAGATATCAAGATATCCAGCGATAGTTGTAAGCGGAGCTTTCATATCGTGCGAGACGATGGATATTGTCTTCGAGCGCAGGCTGGCAAGGCGGTGAGACTCGGTTACGTCATGCGAGCCAAGGAAAAAGAGGTCACCTCCTGGTTCGCCCTCAAGAGCAGTTACCTTGAGCCAACGAATTGATCTTTCGGGTGTGGAGACGCCGATGAGCGACTCGGTTTTTGTTGCCCCTGAAAACATGTCGTCAAGCGAAATGGGCTGTTGGTGTTCGTTAGTAAAGGAGGCGTGGGTCAGGGCGTCTCGCAAGTTGCTGCCCAGCAAGTCCTTTGTCGATAGCGCAAAGTGGGCTATCGCGCTTGGGTTTACGAGCCGGATGCGGCCTTCGTGCAGCAAGATAGTGCCATCCAGGGAGTGGGCGAAGGCCTTCTCTAGCGCTGCCTTGGCCTCAGTTGCTTGAAGAAGCGCGTCGTTGAGTCTCCTGTCGCGTGATTCGATGGAGGACATCATAAGATTGAAAGCCCCGACGATCTCGCGAAGCTCAAATGGAAGGTGCTCGGAAGCCGGTAGCGGAGTAAAAGAAATGCCAGATGAGGCCGAGGCGGCCTGTTCCCGCATTTTTCCGGAAACAGCCGCTATCGATCGGCCGATCTCCTTTGCGATGAACAGTCCCGCTATGGTGCTGAGCGATACCGTGACAAACAGGGTGAACAAAAATGCCAACTCGGATGTTCCCGCGAGAAGGGGGCCGTATCCAAGTAGTTTGAGTGAGGGCGTGAGGTGTAGTAAGGCGGCAACGCGATAGGCACCGACGGTGATGACGAGTATGGCCAAGACGGTAACCAGAACAGATAACGTCAGCCGTGAGGCCAAAGACTTCGGCAGGAGCCTGTAGTAAATCGAGCGCATGTCCATTCGTTTTTTCAGGGCGACTCCTTTGAAGGAGGGCTTATGCAAATATCGGCGTCTTGAAACATTTGGTCAATACGCTTCAGGACAAGCGGTGAGCCGAGAGGAGAAAAGATAGCCCCTTGACACAGTAAATTATAGAGGAGTAGTATACCCATTGTAGTGAAATTAGTAGGTACTAATTATGTTCTGGAGGGGACACTCGATGGCCAAGAACAGCACCGGGAACGAAGCGCCTGACGGACAAGGCAGCTCTACCGTAGTTACCCTGGATCAACTTTGCTCAGGGGAGCTGGCGGAGGTGGTTGAGGTTAATGACCGTGACGTCAGGACTCAGACTATGCGCCTGGGCATTTGCGGAGGTGCGATGGTAAGTTGTGTCACCAGGATTCCTGCCGGCCCAATCGTTTTGAGGCATGGACTTCAAGAGATTGCACTCGGGCGTGCTCTTGCAAAAAAAATCAGCATCAGGAAGCACCCGATAAATGGCGGGAGGGAGATCAAAGTTGACTCACGGGCATCCTCATAACTCTCCCGTTGTTCGCGAAGGGGTAGAAACCGTTGTATTGGCCGGTAATCCAAATGTTGGCAAGTCGGTGGTTTTTAATGCCTTAACCGGCACGTATGTCGATGTTTCGAATTATCCCGGCACGACCGTCGAGCTCACTCGTGGAGTCTTTGGAGAGCGGGATCTCATCGACACGCCGGGAGTGTACGGGGTATCCAGTTTCAACGACGAAGAACGCGTGGCGCGAGACATCATCATGGACGCGGATATCGTCATCAACGTCGTTGACGCCGTCCATCCGGAGCGGGATCTCTTCCTGACGCTGCACCTTATAGATATGGGCAAGCGCATGGTCGTCGCCCTCAACATGACGGACGAGGCTCGTTCGCGAGGCGTCGTGCTCGACAGGGACTTGCTGGAAGACCTTCTCGGCGTGCCGGTAATAGAAACGGTGGCCGTCGAGGGCAAGGGGATAGAGGAGTTGAAAGCCGCTGTTGGGCAGGCGCGAATCGGCCATGCCGATCCTCACATTGAGGAGCATGCCGTGCTTATGATTTCGCGCGTTGGGTCACAGGCCGAGGCGCTCCTCGTGCTTGAGGGCGATGAGGCTGTCGCTGCTCGGCATGGTGTGGATCCTTCCGATCGCCGTGATGATTTCTACTTGCGCAGGCGTCAGCGCGTCAACGATATCGTCGGACACGTGAGAACGGAAACGGGCGAAAAACGATCGGTCGCCGCCTACCTTTCGCGTGCGATGATGCACCCCGCGACAGGCATACCGATATTGCTGCTGCTGCTGTGGGGCATGTATAAAGTCCTCGGCGAATGGGTGGCAGGTGGAATCGTCGGTGTGCTCGAAGAGGAGCTGATGATCGCTCACTTTGAGCCGCTTGTGCGAGGAGCCACAGGCTCTGTATTCGCCGAGGGATCCGTAGCCTATACGATTCTGGCCGGCGAATTCGGCGTTCTCACCATGACCCCAACGTATCTCATAGGGGTGATTTTTCCGCTTGTCACAGGTTTCTACCTGCTTCTTGGACTTCTGGAGGACTCTGGTTACCTGCCGAGGATAGCGGCCTTGGCCGACAGATCACTTTCAAGTCTTGGCCTCAATGGGCGCGCGGTCATCCCCATCATTCTCGGCTTTGGGTGCGTGACGATGGGGACTTTGACTACACGCATACTAGGATCCAAGCGGGAGCGGTTCATAGCTACCGCCCTCATGGCGATTGCCATACCGTGCTCTGCGCAGATTGCGGTGATCGCAGCGTTGATGGCCGGAACCGGGCCGGTTTACGCGGCAGCCTACTTCGCGGTGCTGCTTGCGATCTTTGTGGGGGTAGGAACCATCCTTGCCCGATTGACTCCGGGGGTGACTACTGACCTTCTTATCGATATTCCCTCGCTCAGGCTGCCCCGGATTGACAACGTACTGCGCAAGACGGTCACAAAAGTTTGGCACTTCATGAAAGAGGTTACGCTCTTTTTTGTGATCGGCGCGCTGGCAATATCGGTACTTTATGTCACTAACGCCCTTACCTGGATCAAGCAGGCCGCAACTCCGTTGACGGTCGGATGGCTCGGGCTGCCGGCGGAAGCGGCGACCGCCTTCGTCATGGGATTTGTGCGTCGCGACTTTGGTGCCGCGGGGTTCTTCATGATGGAGCTGTCACCGGCCCAACTTCTCGTATCGATGATCACCATTACCTTGTTTGTTCCATGCATCGCCAGCGCGATGGTGATTCTCAAGGAGCGGGGAGTCGCATATATGGCAGGTTTGTTCGTGGGCTCCGTGGGAATCGCGTTTCTTGTAGGTGGCCTTGTGGCCAGGGTGATCGGGGTTTTGTAGATGTCCACTTACCCACAGTGCGAGGCGTGCAAGATGCCCCTATCGGCAGGCGCGCTTCGCTGCCCCCGATGCAACAAGGTTGCGGTCAAAGGGTGCAGTGGTTCTTGTGCGTCGTGTAAGTCCCGACACGAGACTCCCTTCCAAAGACCGACGCAAAAGGTATAACATCACCAGGTCGACGTCTTCACTGGAGGAGACCAGTCCTTGGCTGATGAAACACCTAAAGATGAGCGCGGCGCGGGTGTAGACGCCGAGGCTTCGGCGTTGGCCGATAGCATCTCCAGGTGGCTGGTGCCAGGCACTGACGCGGACATCGCGGAGCTCTATGCCCAGCTGTCGAACACCGCCCGCGAGTCGGTGTTTGGGTTCGAGGCCGAGCTGGTGTTCGTCGATGTTGAAACGACCGGTGTCGAGCCACAGAAGGACCGCCTCATCGAAATCGCCGCCTTGGCGACCAGGGGGACCGAGGTTCTCGGCAGTTTTCACACGCTGGTCGATCCGGGAGTTTTGGTACCCCCTGAAATCACGGCACTGACAGGAATCGAGTCGTCGCAACTAAAGGGCGCCCCTGATCCAGCAACCGCTGTTCGCGAGCTTGCCAGCTTTGTCGCCGGCAGGGACATCGTTGCGCACAACGTCGCTTTCGATCGCGACTTTCTGCTCCGCGTTGCCGAGAAAAACGCCTTCAAGGGAGCCTGGATTGACTCCGTCCAGCTCGCCCAGATCGCGCTGCCAAGGCTTCGAAGTCATCGCCTGGGCGATCTGGCGGAGTGCTTCGACGCTCCCAGGCCAAATCATCGCGCCACCGATGATGTCGAAGCCCTCGCGTACTTGTGGCGAATCATGCTCTGCGCGATCGATGCCCTGCCGAGAGCGGTAAGTCAAAAGATAGCGCAGATGGATCCCTCGGTTGAGTGGCCGCTTCGCTCGGTGATTTCCCAGGTTGCGTTCGACCAACAAGCAGCCCATTTCGACTTGAAGCTCGAGCGTCAGAGGCGAGCGCTGGCGTATAAGGCGAAGGCGCTCGTCGACGCCGAGGAGCTTGAGTGCCGGGCGCCGTCCGCCGAAGCAGTTTGTGCGGAATTCGAGCTCGAGGGGTTGGCAGGAAGGACTTTCGAGTGCTTTGAGTATCGTGCGGAGCAGGTCGACATGGCAACAGCGGTGCTCGATGCGTTTGCCTCGGAACGGCACGCTCTTATAGAGGCGGGCACCGGCGTTGGAAAGTCCCTGGCGTATCTCATCCCCGCGGCGCACTTTGCCATGCTAAATGGCGTTGGAGTCGGCGTGGCGACCAAGACAAACTCCCTTCTCAACCAGCTCATCTATAACGAGCTGCCCAGGTTGAATCGAGGCCTGGGGGAGGGATTCCGCTTCGCGTCGCTCAAGGGATACGATCACTACCTTTGCTTGCGTAAGCTCGAGATCGCCTTGGCGAGCTCTCGGGAAAAGACAGAGCAGGATTTGGTCAGACAGGCTGCGCTGATCGCCTGGGTTGTGCAAAGCGCCGCGGGGGATCTGGATGGAATCAATCTGCACTGGCCTCGCGCAGGCAGAACAGAGTTTGCTGCCTCGTTGAGCGAGTGCACGCGAAAAAACTGTCGCCACTTTTCCGGTTGCTACCTTCATGGGGCGCGCCGGCGAGCTTTCTCGGCGCATATAGTTGTGACCAACCACGCGCTACTCTTCCGTGACACGGCGGCTTCCGGAGGAATACTGCCTCCGCTCAGACACTGGATCATAGACGAAGCCCACTCCGTTGAATCAGAGGCCAGGCGGCAGTTTACCTTCGAGGCCTCACACGCCGAGGTCAATGGGATTTTGACGGCTCTGCATACCTCGGCGGGAGGAGGCGTGCTGGGAGGCGTTCGACGCAAGACGCGCTCTGGCGACCCGGAGGACGCGGTTAAAATACTCGCCGAGCTGGCAGTTATAGAGGAGAAGGTCAGAGTTGGGACCGAGGCGGCGGAGATGTTTTTCGGCCTCTTCAAGGAGGTTGAAGCGGGTAGCGCTGACACCACTTACAACAGGCGCGAGATATGGCTCGATGAGGGATTCCGCGCTGGCGAGAGGTGGCGAGCCATCTCGGAGAGGGGCTTTGCTTTACATAAGCGCCTCGCGGAGATCGTTGAGCGAGGGCGCTTTCTGATCAGACTGCTCGAAGAGACTGAGATGAGTCACACCGACGCCGTTGCTGATCTGGCCGGATTGCTTATGCGCCTGGCCTCTCAGGCCCAGACTCTTGAGATGGTTCTGAATGCTGATAACGATGAATACGTCTACTACATGGAGTTTGATCACAGACGTAAGGTGGTGGCCGAGAAGCTGTGCGCTGCGCTGCTGAATGTGGCAGACGTTCTTGCGGAGAACTTCTTGCCCAGCGTCAGGACAGCGGTCTTCACTAGCGCAACGTTGGCCATTGGCGATGATTTCTCGCACTTCGCGCAGAAAGTCGGGCTTGATCGAGGATCAGGTGAAAAGCACACCGAGACGCAACTGAAGTCGGGCTATGATCTGGAAAAGCAGATGGCCGTTTTCGTCCCGAAAGACATGCCGATGCCCAATGAGCCCGGATATCTGAAAGCACTCTCGGAGCTGCTCTATGAAGTTCATGTCGTGATGGGAGGGTCCGTTCTGACTCTCTTTACCAACAGAAAACAGATGGAATCCCTCTACCAGGAGGTAGCCCCCAGACTTCAGGCCGAAGGGCTTCCACTTCTCATCCAAAGCAGAGGAGCATCAACGAAGCGCCTGAGAGATGAGTTTATCGCTGACAATCGATCGTCTCTCTTCGCGACCAAATCCTTCTGGGAGGGCTTCGATGCGAAGGGCGACACCCTGAGAGCCGTAGTCGTGCCCAAGCTGCCGTTTGCAAGGCCCGACAGCCCACTTGCCGCAGAGCGGAACCGTCGGGAGGGCAACATCTCCTGGCGCAAGTACGATTTGCCCGATGCCGTCATTGAGCTGAAACAGGCGGCGGGCCGTCTGATACGATCGAGCACGGACATCGGCTGTCTCGTCATCGCGGACACTCGGGTGTTGCACAAGAGCTACGGACGAGGGTTTCTCTCAGTGCTGCCCGTCAGCGAAGCCAGGGTCGTCTCCGCCGATAAGCTCGCCGGCGAGATCAGCGACCGCTTCCCGCAGTTCTGACGGCGAGAGCGCCTCAGCGCCGCCGAGACACGCCACGATTTGCTGTGCAAGCCAGCTGCTGCCCGCATAGGGAATCTCGGCGATGCGTGATCCATCTTTCTCGGTAGTGCCGACGCGAATGCCGGGCCACTCCCGCTCGGCGATTTTTTCGTCAGGGCCAAAACGGACGCGCGCGACAGGAAGCTCTTCGAGGGGGAGGGCTGAACTCGGCAGATCGAAGGCTCGGGGCTCAAAAGACGCCTCTGTAACCTCCAGGCTCTCAATGCGATCCAGCCGATACGTTTTCACCTCAAGCGAACTTTGGCAGTAGGCGAAAACGTACCAAACGTCTTTTTCGTGCATCAGTGCGAGAGGCTCAACGTTTTTGTTTGTAGCGGAGAGGCTCGAGGCTCGGCGATAGGCCATGTGCACGACTCGGCGATGCTTGGCGGCGAATGCCAGTGAACTGAGATATGGGCTGACCGAGACTAGCGAAGACGAAGCGTGCAGGCGCCGCTCGATTTCTTCCGGGGCAACATCGGGACTCCCTGCAGCCAGCGAGATCTTGCGATGCAGCTCGCTGTCGGCCGGTACGCCGGCGACCCTCATTGCGGCGATGACCGCGCGCGCCTCGGAGATCGAAAAGCGAACGGGCTTGTCCAGTGCGGGCAGGTGGCCGAAGACCTCCACATGATCGTTGTCGATCAACACCGGAATGAAGCTGGTTGGATCTCGCTGATCTGCCGCACACATCGACAGCAGCTGCAAGTCGCTTACCAGCTCGTCTCGGGGAGTGCCGGTCAGACGCGCGAACTCGGAGAGGGGAGTTCTGGTATTGGGCCTCATCGCCTGCAGCAAAAGCAGGAGGCGGCGCGTTCTTTCTTCGATATTCTCGGGCATTACCCGACGGGCTCTCTGTGCATTTGAGATATTCGTCGCACCTTGCCCTCGAGCGTGCGTGCCAATTCGGGCGGAGAAACAAGCGTGACTCCGGGACCATTTGCGACCACCCACCGGGTGAGCTCTTCGGAGTTTCTCGCGCTAATGCGCCACGAGGCGCCGCCGTCCGGACGTCGTTGCAACTTGCCCGTCCCGGCTGTCAGCGATTCGACCATCGAAGCTCTTGCCGCGGAAAAGAGAATCTTCGCCACAAAGCTCTCTTCGCCGATCTGGAATGGATGCTTTATGTGGTCCGAGACACGGAAGCCATCGGGCACTGAGAAATCAGGAGACTTTGGGCGAGTCGAGTTGACGGCAAGCGATGACATTCTGGAGATCAGGTAGGTCCGAGTCTCTTTCAGAGAGATGTCGTTAGCCACCAGATACCACTGCCCCCGCAGGGCAAACACTCCGTAGGGCTCGCCCTCGCGACGGGCTGTAGTGCCACCGGGACTTCTGTAGGCGAAAGAGATACGCTTGTTCCGGAAGGCGGCATCCACCAGTTTTCCCACGGCTGGTGAGTGAGAGTCCTCGGCGCCCTCGGCCGTTTGAATCGATAGCGCAACCTCCGCGGGCTCGCGCATGTTGATTTTGGAGAGGGCAAATGGCAGCTCATCGGCGAACGGGAATGTGAAGTCTTTGGAGAGCGCTAACAGAACGTCGCGCAAGAGCACGCGCTCCTCTTCGGCGAGCGATACCGGGGATACGAATGTGGCCGGGTCAAGGTGGTAGAGGCCTTTGTCATCGGCAACAAGGGCCAGGCCTATTTGCGCGAGCCGCTCTTTGTCCCGCTCGAACATTCGCTTGAATGCGCTGTCGTCCTGTTCCGAGGCGGGTGGATAGCCGTTGACTTGGTCGCGAATCTGCTCGGCCGACACAGGAGTGCTCGTTTCGGCCAGAAGCAGAGCCAGGTTGATTATCCGTTCAACGGGCCCGATCAAGACAAGGTCCTTTCGACATGGCATGATTGTAGCCGATAGCTGCGTGGTGCGACTTTTCTGCTACCTAAAAATTAAACGAGGCGCGTGGGGGAACGCGCCTCGTTCTAGTGGAGCCGGCGGGATCCGCCCCTGAGGGGGGGGAGGAGAGGGCGGGTCGCCATGCTCTACAAATAGTTTAGCAACAGCCGTGCCAATATTTCTACAAAAGAAAGAAGTTTTTGTATATTTAATGGTACAGATTGTTTATGAACTCGGGCCAAAGATCACCTGGAGGCGGCAATGGCGACTAAAGTAAGAGCGAAGCGAACCACGTGGATCATCGCGGGAGTCGTATTTGCTGTGGTGGCGGCAGTGTTGGCTGGAATATATGTATATCAGGAGATGACCAGCAGAGCCACGGCGCTTGAGCGTCTTTCCGAGGCGACCGAGCTGGTTCGGAGAGCGGATGCCGTTGTCATCGACGTTGACGAAGTCGTGAGAGGCGAAATCACGCCGGAGCTGGGCGTATCGGCAAGCGAAGCGGCGTCAGCGGCTCCGGTTGCGATTTCGGATTTAAAGCGAGCCCAGGAACTTATCGACCAGGCGCTTCCCGATCTGCCCGAAGAGAGTGCCGCCGAGGCCAGGGCGCTTGCTGATTCTGCAAGGGCCAGGATCAAGATGTTGGATGCGGCAGCCGAGATTTTGCCGGTAAATGTATTGGCCGCCGAAGCATTGAGGCATGTCAGAGCTGGCTGGGATCACCTCTTAGAGGGCGAAAAGCTCGCCGACAGGGCAATAGAGGAGTACAACAAGTTGACCCGGGCATCGGTTGGCGAATCACAGCGACTCAACGCCCAAGCAAGCGAGAGGCTCAAGTTGGCGCTCGCTGATCTTCAGGCTGGTGCAAGCGCGTTTCCGGACGCCGGGATCGCGGGATTTGTGAAATATACGGAGAGTAAGATCGCCCTTGTCGGCATCTCCGCGCAAGCGGACGTGGCGTTCCTTGCCGGAAGAACGCGTGAAGCCAACGCGCTATCGACAAGGTTCAACGCCGATGAAAAAGAGGTCATAAAACAGCTCGAGGCGCTACCGGAAACGCCGGAAATTGCTATTGCCGGCGCCTACGAGCGCTTGGCTGGGCCGGCCACGGCCGTATATTTTGAGGCGCGGGATGAGGCGACACGGGCGGACGAGGCGCTAAACAGGGTTGTGAGGTAACCGCTTCATCCGCGCAGACCACTGCCGCGCTCGGCCAGCGCACGGACGTCCAGAATCGTGATCAGTCTGCCATCGACGGCGATGATGCCCTCTTCTTTCAGTCGCGAAAAAGCGCGAGAAAGCGTCTCCGGCACGGTTCCTAGCGCCGAGGCAAGGTCGCCTTTTCTCATCCCGAGGCTGATTTCGAGGCCTCGGGCGGACGGCTTTCCGGTCGAGAGCGCTTCATGGAAAAGGTGACTTGCCAGCCGCGAGGGGACATCGAGGGATAGCGACTGCATGAGAGAGGTGACTTGAACTAGCCTCGTGGCGAGGTGGGTCACCATAGTTCGGGCGGCCTGAGGCTCACTTTCCAGGAGGTCAAAGAGCGCCTCCCTGGGTAGCCACGCCACGCTTGCGGGGGTAGTTGTTTCGATATGTGCCGGATAGCGGCCGCCGGCCAAGGCGGCGAGGGCGGCTATGGGCTGGCCGGAACTTATTGTCTCGAGGTCGGTGCGTCTCCCATCGATCGAGAGGTGGTAAACGCGAGCCTTACCCGAAACAAGAACACCGAACCTTTTGGCGGGGTCGCCTTCTCTGACCAATGTCGATCCACGGGGGAGGTCGTTGACGGTTGCGCTTTGCAGCAGACTCTCGACGGCGCTGTCGCTAGCTCCATGCCACAGGCGGCAAGACCGCAGTGCTGCGCGCACGTCGGCGCGAAAAGCCTCAGACACTTCTACTCCTCTCCCGGAGCACCATCAGGGGCATAAGGTATTCGCAGAAATTGACCAGCGTCAAAGACAAGGGGTTTCTCGGCAATCTATGCTCGGTGCGTCTAATAGTAAACGATCTCGGGAAGGACCGGGTATGGGCGAGAAGGTTGTACGACAGATAGTAAAGATCGACGAAGCCCTGTGTAACGGGTGCGGACAGTGTGTAGGGCCGTGCGCCGAAGGGGCGATCGCGATCGTCGACGGCAAGGCGAAGGTGCTGCGCGAGGAGTTGTGTGATGGCGCCGGATTCTGCCTGGGTGTTTGCCCGACGGGCGCCCTGACGCTGGAGGCCAGGGAGAGCGTGCCTTTCGACCATAGCGCGGCGGAGGTCATCATCGCCGAGAAGATGGCGAACTACATCGCCCAGCATTGTTTTTCGTGCGGCACCTCCGAGGACGACCGTCCGTTGTTGCCTGTCAGGACCGGTGGAAATTCCACTTGGGTATGTACTAGATGTCTACCCGCACTTATTCACGGCTAGGCCTCGATAGTTCGTTTTAGTCAGTTATCGGCGTGGTAGAAGAAAGGTGGTATGTGATGTTTTGTAATCAATGTGAGCAGACGGCAAGGAGTATTGGGTGCAGCACCGTTGGCGTGTGCGGCAAAAACGGAGAGGTTGCGGCCTTGCAGGATCTCCTTGTCAACGCATTGCGCGGCCTGTCCTCGGCGGCGATTTCGGCGGCTGGCCGGGGCGTTGACACTGCCGAGGAGGGCAGGTTCGTCGCGAGTGCCCTGTTCACCACGCTTACCAATGTTGATTTTGATGCGGAATCTATAGCTCGGCAGGTAGAAGAGGCGGTCAGGCTAAGAGATGCGCTCGGCGTACCGGCCGGGGAAGAGGGCGCGCTTCTGCGCTTCGCGCCGGCCCCAACGATCGAAGGGAAGGTTGCTCAAAGCGGCGAGTTTGGAAGCCCTTGGGATATCGGCAGGGATGCGGACGTTCAAGCCCTGCAGCAGACGACTCTTTATGGCGCGAAGGGAGTGGCCGCCTACGCGTATCATGCGCTTAGCCTGGGGCAGGAAGATTCGATGATCTACAGCTACCTGTTCAAGGTGCTTGCGGCGCTGTCTGACAGCTCACTCGATCTGCAGGCATGGGTTGCGCTGGCGCTTGAGTGCGGAGCCGTCAACCTGCGAGCGATGGAGCTGCTGGACGAAGGCAACACCGGAAAGTACGGCCATCCTGTTCCGACGCAGGTGCCTCTTGGTCACCGGCCGAACAAGGCCATACTCATCTCCGGCCACGATCTGCGCGATCTTGAGCTGCTCCTGGAGCAGACGGCGGGGACCGGTGTCGACGTCTACACCCATGGAGAGATGCTTCCCACACACGCCTATCCTGAGCTCAAGAAGCACCCGCACTTCTTCGGACACTACGGAACCGCATGGCAAAACCAGCATCGTGAGTTCGCGGCTTTCCCGGGGTCGATCCTCATGACGACGAACTGCCTGATGCCTCCAAAGGACACCTATCGGGATCGTCTGTTTACGACAGGGCCGGTTCGTTTTCCGGGAGTGGCCCATGCCGAAGGGGATTTTGGTGCGGTTGTGGAAAAGGCGCTATCGTTGCCCGGGTTTTCCGAGAATGTGGATCGCGGAAGCGTGATGGTCGGGTTCGGAAGAAACACCGTGCTCGGAGTTGCGCCAACGGTTATCCAGGCGGTCAAGGATGGTGCCATAAAGCACTTCTTCCTCGTTGGCGGGTGCGATGGAGCCAAGCCGGGCAGAAACTACTATACCGACTTTGTCGAAGAGGCCCCAAAGGACACGGTTATCCTCACGTTGGCGTGCGGCAAGTTCAGGTTCTTTGACAAGCAGCTAGGCGACATAGGCGGAATCCCGCGCCTCCTCGATGTGGGCCAGTGCAACGACGCCTACAGCGCCATCCGGATCGCGGTAGCGCTTGCCGAGGCGTTTGAGATGGAAGTCAACGACCTGCCGCTCTCGATGATTCTGTCGTGGTATGAGCAAAAAGCGGTGGCGATTCTGCTGACCCTGCTGCATCTGGGCATTACAGGCATTCGTCTTGGGCCGACACTTCCTGCGTTCATATCCCCCAACGTGCTGCAGGTGCTCGTCGACAACTTCGGCATCAGGCCGATTGGAGAGAGCGCGAAGGCCGATCTGGCCGAGATCCTCGGCTAGCCGATTCCTTCGCTGGCAGGCGGGCGCAGTTCGGTGGCTACAATCTGGGCTTCGTAAGGCCCGGGTAGGTCCAGCCGCCGTAGCCCTGAGAGAAAAGGAACGATTGCGGCGACCACAAGCAGCGAGGCGCCAAAGAGAAGGAACGCGCGGTTTATACCGAGCCACTGAATGGCAGGTCCGGCGAGCAGATAGCCCATCGGACCTGCCGCGTATTGCCCCGACAACATGACTCCAAGCACTCTCCCCCGATGCGAAGGTGGAGTTCTGGTTTGTGTCGCGATATTGACCATCGGGCCAACGGGACCCCAGAAAAAGCCGCTGCAGACCGCTGCAAGCAGTAGCAGCGCGTAGCTAGGCAGCAGGGCTATCCCGAATACGCCGATACTGGCCATCGCAACAGAAAAAACGAAAGTGCGGTAGCGCGAAAACCTTGCCCCGATCGCTCCGTAGAGCAAGGATCCCGCTACTCCTCCGCCGCTTATCGCCATGATCAATCCGCCTAGCAAGTGCGGAGCATCCTTGCCCTGGAACACAACTGGAAGCAGTACTCCCTCCATCGGCATGTAGATTGCGACCAGCGCCATCGAGACGAGCAGCATCGCGCGTAAGGTTCGGTCACTCCAGACGAACTTGATCCCATCGAGCGCCCCTGACCATACGTTTTCCGGCCGAGCTGCACGAGACGGCTTGCCGACATTCGGCAGTTTTATCGTACTGATTAGCGCAGTCGAGACCAGGAAGCACAGTGAGGTCGCCCAGAGTGTCGTCGAAGCGTCGAATAGCGCTATGAGCAGGCCGCCCAGCCCAGGGCCGATCATGTACGCTAGCCCCCAGGCCGCTTCGTGAAAGCCGTTCATGCGCTCAAGGGTCCAGCCCGCGCTTTCGGCAGCTTCGGGGACCATGGCCTCACGCGCGGTTGCCCCGGCCGGATCGAATATGGCGCCCAAGGCCACCAAGGTCACGATTAGGGGCAGGTCAAGGCCGAGAAATTGGTCGACGAGAGGAATCGATATTACAGAGAGCGACGACATGATGTCGGAGAGCATTGAGATTCGGCGCTTGCCGAAAATATCGACCAGCGACCCTGACAGCAGGCTGGAGAGAAGCAAAGGCAGTGCGGTTGCAGCCCCCACGATACCCGCGGCCATTGGCTGACCCGTGCGCTCGAGCACCAGCCAAGGAATTGCAACAATTGCTATCCCGTTCCCGGCGCCGGAAGCGATTACGGCGCACTCCAACGTGAGCATCGGCCTGTAACGGCGGAGGCGTTTTAACATAGGGCTCCTGTTGATTCAGCTTATACAGAGAGACGGCGCTTAACAGCACGACCGGTTAGTGTGCAGTATTATATGTTATATGGATATGAGTTGAGCGTATGAGTCTGGCAAGTCACGGAAAGCGCAAAGAGTAATGGAGAACCCAATGTCTGAGGCTGCTCGTCATGTGACGGAATTAGCCGATCGTATCGGCCCCCGCCCGGCTACCACTGATGCTGAAGCTATGGCGGGAGACTATATCGAGGACGTGTTTCGTTCCCGCGGGCTGGAAGTGACGCGCCAGGAGTTTGAGTCTCCGCGAACCGCCTCCTGGGGGTATTCCATCTATCATCTTCTGACTATAGCCTCGGTTGGGTTGCTCTACTGGGCCGAGGTCTGGGACCCGCTTCGATGGATTCTTTTCGGTGCGGCCGCCATCGCAGCCGTCTTCATCTGGCTCGATCTGGACATGCGCTTCGGACTCTCCGGCATCATGCCCAAAGGCCCAAGCCAGAATATCATCGCCAGACACATACCAAAGACCAGGCGTGCCGAGAAGGTCAAGCGAGTTGTGCTCGTGGCTCACTATGACTCCGCAAGAGCGTCGCTCGCCTCATCGCCGTCGATGGCGAAGCGCTTCCCTGCACTGATTGCGATCATGAAAGGGTGCACATTTCTGGTGCCGGTCATGATATTCGTCGATAACCTGGCTGCAACGAGGATTGCGGATCCATACCTGTGGTACGCAACGCTGGTCGTGGCAGCGTGTCTGCTTATCCCCTTGGCAATCAACATCCATCGTGAGTTGCTGATGCGCGGGACCGATGGGGCCAACGACAATGCATCCGGGGTGGCGGCTCTTCTCGGCCTTGCTGAGGCCCTTGTTCCTGAACCCGATGGCGGAGTTAAGATGCCGACACAGCCCCTTCGACCCCTACAGGTCGATTATCGGGGTTCGGAGGGGAGCCAGGAGTCGGCGCCGGAGCAGGCAAGTTACGAGGAAGAGCTTCCGGATGACTTTCAGTGGGTTGAGACTCCCCGGAAAAAGGGCTCGGAGCCGCCGAGTAAAGCGGCAGTAAGTGGCTGGCTGGGGGTAGATCCTGAGTTTGATGCCCGCAAGGCCGGTAAAGACATCGGGCACTGGGACAACTTTGAGGATGACGACGAGGACGAAGAGTTCGGCACATTGCGGGGATGGGCGGGCGATGATCCAATCGGGGATCCGGACTTCCCCGCAAATGAGGCCGCACGCATCCGTCAGCGAGTGACCGAGCGTATCGATCGAAGTGTTGTGGACAAGGAGCTTTGGTTTGTTGCGACCGGGGCCCATGAGTCGGGAGCTTGGGGAATGAGGGCGTTCCTCGACGAATATGGTGATGACTTGCGGGACGCATACATCATCAATCTCGACAGCGTAGGAGCTGGCAATTTGCACTGGGTCACCCGTGAGGGAGCGGCCAGCCGCTACGCGAGCGATAGGCGCCTCATCTCACTGGCGCGCAAGGTTTCTCGCGACGAAGAGATTCTTGCAAAAGGTCGGGAGTACCGAGGTGTTTCGACCGATGCGACCCCTGCACTGGCCAGACGCCTTAAAGCCATAAGCATCATGGCGTTTGACATCAATGGGCGTATTTTGAACTGGCGTTGGCACAGCGATGTTAGCGAAAACGTGCAACCAGAAAACGTGGAATCAGCGGTCAAGCTGGTGACCGGCATAATCCGCGAACTCTAGGCGCGATATATCAAGCGCCCGCATGCGCCTGGGTTGCGCCCAAAGGCCAGATGAGTCTGCCTAGAAAGAGACCTCGCCCTCGGCCTCCACTTTTCGTTTCGGCGTCAGGTTCTCGGAGTAGAAGGTCATGATCGATCCGATAACCATCAAGGCGGTGGATGTCCAGAATACAGGCAGCATGATCGCGGATTGCTGCAGTGCGACCGTGACTACGGCGAACATGATAAAGCCGAGATGCAGCAGGCCGGAGCCGATCTTGATTATTCGTCCCTGGGTAAAGTAGGAAGGCGCTCTTCCTCCGATGATGGTCGTAGCAACCACGGCCGCTTGTATCAGCCCGGCAAGCACTAAGTAGGCAGCGACGCCGTTGGCAAACGACCCCGTAATCGCCCACGTGGCAATCCCCGCTATCAGCATTCCAATCGAGACGGCCGTTAGTGCCGTCCTGGAAAACAGGCGTTTTGGAACGCAGAGACCCATGGCGATGACAAGCAGTACCATCATAGGGGCTGCGATGATATTCATGGCCTCGATGTATTCAGGGTAACCTGTGGCCCCAAAGCCCGGGACGTAGGTATGCGCCCACCAGACGTATGCGGTTCCAATAAACGATTGAACCCCCAGGCCTACGAGGAGCATTACGGTCAGAACTATCAGCATGTAGTCCCAATTTCGACTGTGCAACAGATGCTTCATGCTTTACCTCCGATAAGCGGAACCATCAGGCTGGCAACATACGCATGAGCGCCGGGAACGACGTAGGAAGACAGGTAGGTCAGCACCAGGACGATAAATGAGGTAAGTCCAAGCGCGGCAACCGTTTTCCACATACCGCGCTTACGCAGATAGAGGCGCGCGTGCAACACAGCCGTGTACAGCAGCCACATCATGATGGACATGTTGACCTTGCCCGACCACCACCAGGACGCCCCCTCCCAAGCCATCACAGCCCAGGGAAATCCTACGAGCAATCCGGCGGTCAGCTGGAGGTAGCCAAATCGGGTCCATCGATACGCAGTCGTCTCGAACGATGAGTGGCGCTTTAGGACCATCTGGATTGTCGCGATGAATGCGAGTGCGAAGGCGGCGTAGCTCAAAAAGAGCATCGGCGGATGAACCCACATGTACCAGGTGTTATAGAAGAACTGCCGAGATCCTTCTATTCGCTGGAAGCCGTCCATGGCGATCGCGGGAACTCCTGAAGCCATCGCCTGGAGGTACCCGCCATACAGGCCGAAAAAGCGCGGCAACGGCTCAGTGAAAGGATTGCCCGAGGTGGCGGCGGCGAACATCAAGATACTCGTAAGTATGGCAGCTCCAGGTAGCAGCTCAGCGCGATGCCTTACAAGCACAGCACCTAGGACAGCGAGCAAAAGCGCCCAGAAATAGAGTTTCTCGGATTCTACCCATAGCGGAACGGCCATACGGCCAACGATCTCGCCTGTCTCGGGGTTAACTACGACGCACAACTGGTATAGTCGCCAGTGAAACCAGATCAACAGCGCCTCGCCGACGAGCAGCACGGCAGCTGTGACGGCAAATCCAGCTCGCAGCCACCGCCTTAGAGTAGGCACAAGGGCAAGGGCCAGCATTGCGACGGAGAGTGCTATCATGATGATTTCTATAGGTCCGCCAAGTCGAGCAAGTGTTTCGATCGTCTCGCCTATTGCTGTTGCGGTGGCCTGTACGTCCACAAGTCACTCCTCGCATCGGGTATTTCGAGACAGTATAACGTAGGAGTATTCGAAACTAAGGTTTGCGAGTGTGTTAATTTCATGGATAAACTGTAGGACGCCCGCGGACGTCCGGTCAGGCAGGGACTTGATTGGCAAAGTGTGCACCCTGGAAGGCTGATGCCATGAGCTTGTCCAAGTACCTTAAAAGGGCTGTGCGCCAACTGAAAATTTCGTGGAGGGAAGACCCTTCGCGATATGACATAGAGGCGCTTCACGCCAATATCGAGCGGGTAGGCCTGGTTATCAAGGTCAGGTGGCTTCTCGTTGCGGCTCTCGGCGTATATTCGGTGCTCGGCGCCTGGGCCTATACGCGACAGGCACCTCTCGAAAACATAGCGCATAATCTGGCCACGCCTGTGGTCGCGATGGTCTTTATGCTCGCCTACAACACCTTCTACCAGCTGACCTATCGCAGGCTCGGTAACATCGCGATTCTCAATCACGCGCAGCTGATGTTCGATGCGATGGTCGTCGCGGTGCTGGTTTACTACTCCGGCGGAGCTCACTCGGCGTTCTGGGCGATGTATATGCTGTTTGTGCTGGAGGCCGCGCTCATCCTGCCGAGAAGGTGGCAGACGTGGGCGATGGCGGCGTTTTGCCTTGCGCTTAACGGTATCGTGATATGGGGAGTCTACGCCCAGCTCCTGCCCGATATCAGTGTGCCCTTTGTCCTCGCTGATTTGCACCGGGACTTCACTTTCGTGTTCGTCACCTATCTGTGGCAAGCAACGGTACTTTTTGGTGCCGCATCGGTTAGCACGATGATGATGTCGGCTTTGAGAGTCCGGGAAGAGGGACTGGCCAAGGGCTCTATCATCGACAGCAAGACGGGTTTGCACGATCGAGCCTATTTCAACCAGGCCCTCGGCAGCGAGCTTTTTCGCGCCGAGAAAGACTCTCGTAATGTGGCTTTGTTGCTAATCGACCTCGATGACTTCGCGAGCTTCAACAGGGCGCTTGGCTTTTCGCACGGAGACCGCTTACTGCTCGCGATCTCGGAGGCCATCAGAGCGATAGTTCAAGAGTGCAGCGCAGCTTCGAGCAGAGAGACGAACCTCGTTGCCCGGTACGGCGGCGAAGAGTTCGCGGTCATTCTGACTCAAGACTCGCTGTCTAATCCGCCGACGCTTGAGTATGTTGCTGGAGTCGCCGAGTCCGTACGCTGCGCCATCGAGAGCGTGAGGGTTGAGGATGCGGGCGTGACCGCAAGTATAGGGGCGGCATCCACCCAGTTCGAAGGTTGGATCGCGCAAGACCTGCTTGCTGCCGCAGATAACGCCGTGCAAGAGGCTTTGTCTGCGGGAGGGAATCAGGTTTGCGTCACAGGCAGGTCACAATGAGAGCTCTCGCCAGGATGGAGGGGGTGTTTGTCGGCGCGGTCCTTGCGCTTTGCCTGTCCAGTGCCGTGGTCCTCGCGCTTACGGTCCCTCAGGTGACAGCCACACTCGTGAAGGCCGCCGACAGCGCGAACATCACAGGCTTGACGCAGCAAGATGCGCTGAGCGTTGCCGAGCAGGTTCGAGCGTATGTGGCGGATATCGCCCCGCCTGCTCCCTTGCCCTCGACTGTCGAGGACAGCGAAGGGGCTTTGCACGAAGGGTTCACTCATCGAGCCGTTGCCCATCTCGACGATGTTCGGGCGGTTTTTGCAGTAACGAGGTGGGCCAGCGTCGCCTTAGGGCTGGTATTTGCAGTGTGGCTGATCGTGCGCCTGGTGCAGCGACAGCACTCTCTCGTGGCGTTCGCCTGCAGGTGTGCGAGTGCGACGATATTTATGCTGTTCGCGCTCGCACTTATCGGCGCGGTGATGGATTTTGACACCCTGTTTGCTTACTTCCACAAGCCGCTTTTTGCCGAGGGAACCTGGCTTTTTCCCGCCGAGGAGCTGTTGGTGCAGTTATTTCCCGAGCGGTTTTGGATGCTTGCAGGGGCGCTGTGGGCGGGAACCTCGATGCTGATTGCGGGCTGTCTGTGGGTTATATCCAGGCGCATTGAGACTCCCAGGAACAGGCTTTCAGCGTGATGAGTGTGTGAAAAGCTCGCAAAGAGGTGTAGACTTAGCTTCGGCTGTACGCCGGAAGTGGATTCCGGCAGGGAATATTAACTTGTGGCAGGAATCAGAAAGGAGCCGTGCATGGCAGCTAAGGAAGGTTACTGTGTAAAGTGCAAGGAGAAGCGTGAGATCAAGGACGCGCAAGACATTGTGATGAAAAACGGGCGTCCGGCTACGCAGGGGATCTGCCCGTCATGTGGAACCAAGATATTCAAGATCGGCAAATCTTAGCTCGCAAGAGTGTAGGGCTTCAAGGTGAAGACGCCCGGCTCCCCTTGGGGCTCGGGCGTCTCTCGTTATCCTGGTTTATGCATTGCTAAGCTGAGAGCAGGCGACTAAATGAATGTCATCGTTGTCGGATGTGGCAGGGTCGGTTCACAGCTGGCCACTTTGCTGTCAGTCGAGGGGCACAACGTAGTCGTGATCGACAAGGAGCCAGAAGCATTCAAGCGCTTGGGTAGTAGCTTTAATGGGGTCACCATCAAGGGTGTCGGCTTCGATGCGGAGATACTCGAAGAGGCGGGCATTGGGAGTTGCGACGCCTTTGCGGCCGTCACAAACCTCGACAACACAAACCTGATGGCCGCTGAGGTTGCCCGCAAGATATTTAATGTCCCCCATGTTGTGGCTCGTCTTTACAACCCGCTTCGCGAACGTACCTATATTCAGCTGGATCTGGATTACGTCTGCGGAACCACCCTCGTTGCCGAGACTCTTCTTGACAAGATCCACGCAGGCCACGAGCACCATATTGCCAGCCTAGGGGACGTCGAGATAATCAGTTTCAAGGCAAACCCAAAGATGGATGGTCGCAGCGTGAAGGACCTGGAGATAAAAGGTCAGTTCAGGGTGGCGGCGATCGCGCGCGGCGACTCGATGCATGTGCCCGATGCGGACACGATTGTGAGGGCCGGAGACATTGTGCTCGCTGCGATCAAGGAAGAGTACTTCCATCAGGTCAGTGAATACATGGAGGGGCGATAGTGTATATCGTGATAAATGGCGGCGGAAAGGTCGGCTCGTATCTTGCAAAGACGATGCTTGACTCTGGCCATCAGGTCGCGTTGATCGAGAAGCGCGCCAACATTGCCGAGAAGCTGGTAGTCGAGTTGCCCGAAGGCGCCCTTGTCGTGGTAGGTGACGGGTGTGATGCACAGTACCAGGAGGACGCAGGCGCCGCGCGCGCGGACGTATTTGTGGCGGCTACTGGCGATGACGATGACAATCTCGTCGCGTGCCAGCTCGTAAAGGTTGCTTTTGGCACTCCGCGTGTGCTGGCAAGAGTGAACAACCCCAAGAACGAACGCATATTCAACGTCCTGGGTATCGAGGCGATCTCTTCGACCACCATTATTTCCAGAATGATCGAGGAAGAAGCTACTATCGGCGATATTCGGACCTTGATCGCGCTTCGCCGAGGAAAGATGGCGATTGTTGAGGTTGAGTTGCCGGTCGACAGGTGTGTGGTTTGTGACAAAGAGGTCGCGTCACTGAACCTGCCCGGCGACTGCGTTCTGATGGCGATCATCAGGGGTGAAGATGAAGTCATCACGGTTCGTGGCGACACAAGACTGCAGCCGGGAGATGTGGTTATCGCGTTTACCAACGTCGAGCGCGAGCGCGATCTGAAGAAAGCGCTTACCGGCGAGTAGCCAGAGCTGGACCCTGGCGATCTGTTTGCGAAGCCTTCGTGCGTAAGGCTACAATGCTTCAGGGTGCGGGCATAGCTCAGTTGGTAGAGCGACAGCTTCCCAAGCTGTAGGTCGCGGGTTCGAGACCCGTTGCCCGCTCCAACTATCCCCGGCGGCCGTTTGTCTCGGCAGGTCCCGCTCATCTCTTTCAGGGTTCCGCTTGTCAGATGTCTGCAGGAATACCTAAGCGCAAAGCGAACATGTGTACGTGTAGGCATCACCACTTTGTTCGCCGCTCCCTCCCGGTGAACCGATCGGTCGGGGGCGAAAATGACAAGACTACTATCGCGTGCAATGGCCACAGTGCTGGCAGGACTGATGTTTTCGCCAGCTACAGCTATGGCATCCTGGCCGCTGGCTGGCCACGCCGAGATACTGCTGGAATATGGCAGCTCATACACTCGCGACGGGCGTAGCGTCACCCATAGCGGAGTTGATCTTTTGGCCGAGCCGGGCGATACAGTTCTCGCGGCTCAGGATGGAGTAGTTTCGTTCGCAGGCAGGGTTCCAGCCCCGGGCGGGGGTACCCGTGGGGCCGTAACCATTGATTTTGGCGGAGGACTTAGAATTACCTCTCTTCCGCTGACAGGGATTGTTGTATCTAGGGGTCAAACGGTTAGCGCCGGGGATAAGATTGGCGTTTTGGGTGAAAGCGCCGGCGAGTCCACCTCGCGCCCGCATCTGCATGTCAGCGTTCGCAGAGAGGGGACCTACCTGGATCCAATGCTTTTTCTCATATCGCCAGGATCCGCGAGCATTCAGGTTGCTCCAGAGGTGAATTTGGTCGAGCCTGCCGCCTCAAACACGCAGATACCCACGACTTTTCGGGCCCCCGTATTTCAGGGACAGGTTTTGGCCCAAGCCCCGATTGTCCCGGTGACTAATACCGTCAAAGGTCCAAGCGCGATAGGTTCAACTGTTCCGGCAGGGCAAATCGCACAGGGAGCTATTAACAAAGGCGCCCAAGGGGAGCTGGCGCAGACGGCCTCGAGCAGGCCAATCGAGATTCACACGCTGGATCAGGCTACCGTTCCGCCCATACAGGCGCAGGATCAGGTTGCCGTTTCGCCCGCTCAGGCGCAGGAGTCGAGAACCGCTCAGTCCTCATATCTTCGAGAGCTTGCAGCGGATAAATCTGCCCAGCCATGCCTCACGTTGACAGGCGTGGCTAAAGAGAGAAGGAGTCCTGTCTCATGGCGGCTATCGGGTTTATCGATAGGGATGGCCGCTTTGGGGTTATGGCCACTTTGGCGTCGCCGGCCGACTAATTCCGGCGAGGCAGTGATGTCGGTAAGAGACGATGACCTTGCAGCCGCGGTCTGCCGATGATACACTGCCCAAGCTCATTTCCTGCTCCGGACATGATTAGCCTTCAGATCCGGAGCCGCCGAAGCCCAGAGGAGGTGAATGATGAAGGCTTACGAACTTATGCTATTACTCAATCCTGCTCTCGAGGAGGAGGCTCGCGCCGCCCTTCTTGAGAAGGTAGAGGGACTCGTTTCTGCTAATGGCGCTGTTGATTCCATTGATTCTTGGGGCAAGCGCCGTCTTGCATTTGAGATTCAGAAACTCACCGAAGGCGACTATGTCGTGGTGAACTTCAGGGCCGAACCGTCTGCTATCGCAGAGATCGACCGCGTGCTGCACATTACAGACCCAGTCGTGCGCTACATGCTGGTGCGTCGAGAAGACAAGGACCAGCTGCCTGCTGGAGCGCCACTGGAACAACAGTGACAATGTGCGAACGAGAAGGTGATACAGATGAGCATCAATCGAGTGGTATTGACGGGAAACCTGACCCGAGACCCTGAGCTGAGGTCGACGTCGAGCGGCATGGCGGTTCTCAAGTTGGGAATTGCAGTCAACGATCGTCGCAAGAATCAGCAGACCGGCGAGTGGGAAGACGTGCCCAACTTTGTGGACGTGACCGTCTTTGGAGCTAGGGCTGAAGCCCTTACTCGTTTCCTGTCGAAGGGGTCGAAGGTCGCCATTGAAGGAAAGCTTCGCTGGTCGTCGTGGGAAACCCCGCAGGGAGAGAAGCGCTCCAAGATAGAGGTAGTCGCCGATGAGGTCGAGTTTTTGTCATCACGGAACAGCGGTTCCGGAGACAGGGCTGACCAAGTTGATTCTGCGCCTGCACACCCCGGAGGCTCAACAGATGATGAGATACCGTTTTAGGCTCGATGAAACTTCGGCCCGGTGTCTTTGTCCCAAATGTCAGGAAAGGTGCCTGGTTTAGGCGCGAAAGGAGGATAGAGAAATGTCAGATTATGCACGCAAGCCAAGACGCAAGTATTGTGTCTTTTGTAAAGACAAGGCCGATTACATCGACTACAAGGACGTGCAGCTGCTTCGTAAATTTATCACCGACCGAGGCAAAATCAAGCCGCGGCGGGTTACAGGCAACTGTGCACAACATCAGCACAGGTTGTCGATCGCCGTTAAGCGATCCAGAGAGATGGCGCTGATTCCATATGCGGTTCCGGTGATCAGTGGGCGAGTCGATAGTAGAGGACGCAGGTAATCCCAGGCGATGCAGGGCCAGTATCGAATGCGCGACACAATTCTGCTTTCGTTGGCGTGCTTGGGCGGGGCGATTCTCGCAGCCCCGCTTCCCTTAGTCGGGCTACCGATGATCGCGGCGGCGTTTGCAGGGCTTGTGTATATGGAGCGGATGATAGCGGCAGTAGTTATTTCAGTGCTGTCGTCTGCCGTGGTCGGGTTAATTTTGACTACAACAGAGTTGCTAGCCATTATCCCGGCCATTACGGCAATCTTGATTGCGATTGTGGCTTTGCGTCGACACGACCCATATGCTGTCATCGTTTGCCTTGCCCCAGTGCTGGCGGTATCTTTTGTGGCACGGGACTTGGTGATTCCATGGCTGGCGGGGCAGGTTTATACCGAGTTAGCCAGGGAGACGCTGGCGGCTGCAGCTGAAGCTTTTGTGGCGGCCATACCCGTTGTTTTAGCAATTCTGTGGGCGGCTCGTAGGGCAGGCGTTAAGCTAAAAGGGTCCCCAGGGATAGCAAATCTGGACTTTAGCCCTCACATGCTGTGGCCACTCGTTCTTGCGCTGGCGCTTGGAGCATCCGGGCGCATCTTGAATATCGGCGACGGCATGTTGACTGATCTTGGATTTGGTTTGTTGCTTGCGACCAAGGTCATCCTGTTTTTGCAGGGTTTTGCTGTGGTGGCTTTCTTCTTGAGGCCTATGAACATTGGTCGCAGAGGACTGTTTTTTGTTGGCGTTATGGCCTTTATTATTGATGGGCCGACTTGGATAGTGAGTATTGCAGGGTTGCTTGATTTTTGGCTCAACTTCCGCAAACTGAATAGAGAAGATGCATCGGGCTCTCAGTCATCGGAAGCATTGAATAATAGTCTATAGGATGGAAAGTGATTGGGCCGGGCTTGCGCTCGGCCCTGAAGAAGGAGCAAAGATGAAGGTCATCCTTACACAGGAAGTAAAGGGCAGAGGCGGCGAAGGGGATGTTGTCGAGGTCGCTCGCGGATTCGCCGTCAACTACTTGTTTCCAAACAAGATGGCGGTAGAAGCTACTAGCGGGAACCTGAAGCAGCTTGAGCAGCGCATGCGCAACATTCGCAAGCGCGAAGATGCCAGGCTCGCGGAGGCCAACACTTTTGTCGCATCGATCGATGGGAAAGAGGTCGTGATCCCCATCAAGGTAGGAGAGGCCGGCCGTCTATACGGTTCGATTACATCTCAGATGATCGAAGAGGCCATTCTTGAGCAGCTTGGTGTGGAAATTGACAGGCGCAAGATGGATGCTCCTGCTCACATCAAAGAGATCGGCGAGCATCGCGTGGCTGTCCGCGTGCACAAAGAGGCCAAGGCTGAAGTGATCGTTCGCGTGGTTGATGAAAGCAGCCCTGTCGACGCCCCGAAGGCTCAGGCTGATGAAGAGGCGTCAAGCGAGAGCCCGGCGGATACCGAACTCTCTTAAAGCAGTTCCTGAATACGTCTAGCGGAGGGTGACAGATGCCGGAGCGCGTGGCCAAGAAGCGTGATGCGGGCATGGGAGGTCATCCCAGTCTGGTGCCTCCACATAACGTGGAGGCCGAGCAGGCGGTGCTGGGCTCAATGTTTCTTTCGCGCGAAGCCATAGAGAGCGCACTGTTGCTGCTGTCGGCAGACGACTTCTATCGCCCGGCGCATGGCAAAATATTTCGGGCGGCGGAGCATCTTCAAAACGCTGGTATACCGGTAGACCACCTCAGTGTGGCGGACAGGCTGGAGTCCACAGGTGAGCTTGATGAGGTCGGCGGCAAGTCGTATCTGATCGACATCACCCAGGTTGTGCCTATAGTGGCCAATGCCAGCAGGTATGCCGAGATTGTTGCTAGAACGGCAATGCTTCGGGGCCTTATCGGGGCGGGGACCCGGATTGTCAATCTGGGATACGAAGCCCCGGATGACCTGCGCGAAGTCGCCGAAGAGGCAGAGCGTTTGATCTTTCAAATCACGAACAAGCGTATCTCGGGAAATTTTCGCGCTGTAGAAGAGCTTCTCGAACTTTCTTTCAAGCAGCTAGAGGAGCTGTTTGAGCGCAAAGCTCACATAACAGGGGTGCCGACGGGCTTCAAGGATTTGGATAACTTGCTGGCGGGCTTGCACAGAAGTGACCTGATTATTCTTGCTGCTCGTCCCTCTGTCGGAAAAACAGCCCTTGCGCTAAATATCGCGGTGAACGCTGCCAAAGAAAAAGTTACGGTAGCGCTCTTCAGTTTGGAAATGTCTGCAGAGCAACTTATCCAGCGAGTTCTTTGCTCGGAGGCTCGCATCAACTCGCAGGATGTGAGGACAGGGCATATCAAAGACCCGGATTGGGGCAACATCCATCGAGCTATGGGGCAGCTTGCCGAGCTGGATCTCTTTGTCGATGACACAGCGGCTACTTCTATTCTGGAGGTCAGAGCCAAGGCCCGACGCCTTCTGCGCGATAAGCAAGAAGGACTGATAATCGTCGACTATCTTCAGCTAATGCAGCCGCAAAGCCGTCGCTCCGAGAACCGCCAGACAGAAATTGCTGAAATCAGCCGTGGCCTGAAGATACTGGCAAAGGAGCTCAAGGTTCCAATAATCGCGCTGTCTCAGCTGTCACGTGCAGTCGAGCAGAGGGCCGGTAAAAGGCCACAGCTCTCAGATCTTAGGGAATCCGGGGCCATCGAACAGGACGCGGACGTCGTGATTTTCATCGACCGAAACACTGATCCGCGCGCGGGGACCGATGATGACGAGGACAGGCCGCCCCCCGGAATTGCGGACATTATTGTTGCGAAGCACCGAAATGGACCTACGGGAATGGTCAAACTTGTGTTTAACGAAAGCTATACGAAATTCAGCAGTTACACGGACAGGATGCCGTAAGCATAAGGTCGTTGTTCGGGGGTCGAAATGACCGCACACTATGACGTCATCATCGTGGGATCGGGTCCGGCTGGCATCTTCTCGGCGCTGGAGCTCGCACGGGCAGGGGCGGGACGGGTACTCCTTTTGGAGAAAGGACACGACCTCGACAAAAGGGTTTGCCCTGCAAGGGTGGGTCAGTGCAGGAGTTGCCCTGTCTGCTTGATCACGACGGGCTGGGGAGGGGCAGGTGCCTTTTCTGACGGGAAACTTACTCTCACTGGCGAGATAGGCGGTTGGCTGGGCGATTATGTTGGGGCACCGCTCCTGGACAGCCTCATCGACGATGTCGATGCTCAGTGGTTGCGGTTTGGGGCCGACACCAGTGTCATCGAGCCGGATCCTGACAGTGTGGCGCGCTTGAGCAGACTTGCTGTTCTCGCCGAAATGAGTCTCATTCCGATGCGGCTACGCCATCTCGGCTCCGATCGCTCCCCGGGTGTTCTCGCCGAAATGCGAGCTTGGCTTGAGTCTGCAGGCGTTGAGATCAGAACAAAGACCATGGCAAAGAGCGTCCTTGTCCAAGATGATCGAGTCAGTGGAGTGACGCTCGCCGATGGGACACACCTAAGCGCAAATGCAGTCATTCTCGCGCCAGGACGCGAGGGAGCCGAGTGGTTGCTGCAACAGGCAAGAGCTATTGGTATTCCGGTGTCTAACAATGCCGTCGATATCGGGGTTCGCGTCGAGTGTCCCGCGCCAGTGCTCGAACCGCTGACAACCCACTTATATGAGGCCAAACTCACATACTATTCCAGGGCCTTTGGAGACAAGGTTCGCACTTTTTGCATGAATCCGTATGGCGTTGTTACCACCGAGCATTACGGAGACATTGTAACTGTCAATGGACACTCACTGAGCGAGGAGAAGACCCCGTATACGAACTTCGCGGTGCTGGTAAGTCAGAGCTTCACGCAGCCGTTTCACGAGCCGATAACCTATGGGCGATCCATAGCCAAGCTGGCCAATCTTCTTGGCGAGGGCATTTTGGTCCAGCGCCTCGGCGACCTTAAGGCCGGTCGTCGTTCGACGCACAAGCGATTGAGCGAATCCGTCGTCACCCCCACCTTAGCGTCCGCGACGCCGGGCGATCTGGCTTCGGTTATTCCGTATAGGCATCTAGTCGACATTCTGGAGTTCATTCAGGCCCTCGATGCACTGGCGCCAGGCGTAGCGGCGCCAACAACCCTTCTTTATGGCGTAGAGGTGAAGTTCTACTCGTCACGACTCCAGCTGGATTCCAACCTCATGACCAAGACCAAGGGTCTTTTTGCGATTGGCGATGGCGCGGGAGTGACAAGGGGGCTTGTGCAATCAAGCGCCAGCGGGATCGTTGCCGCTCGAGCGGTCGTCCGGTTGCAGCAATAGGCAATAGCCAATGCAAGATAGATCGACTACGTACATCTGCTGGTCATCCGAGGATTCCTCGGGCATACTTAGCGCGGTGTCCGCATCACTCTAGGCGGACCTCGTGCATTCGCCAGGCGATGGATGAATGCCCGGCCTGGGAGCGGCGAAGGGATCCGCGGGGCCGAACAATATCAGGGAGTCTCAAGTATATGGCTGGAATAGTGTTGGTAGGGGCCCAGTGGGGAGATGAAGGAAAAGGCAAGATCACAGATCTGATCGCCGACGACTTTGATTATGTTGTGCGATTTCAGGGCGGCAACAATGCCGGGCATACGATCGTGCACGCTGGAAGAACAATCAAGCTCCATCTGATTCCTAGCGGCATCATGTACCCGAACATAACCCCGGTTATAGGGAACGGGTGTGTCATCGATCCCAAGGTACTACTGGAAGAGATGGATAGACTTGAAGCAGATGGTCTTTCTACCCGAAAACTCCTGATCAGCTCCAACGCGCACCTGATCATGCCATATCACCGCGATCTTGACATGGCGAGTGAGCACAGGTTGGGATCTCAGGAGATTGGAACTACTCGGCGTGGAATTGGCCCGGCATATATGGACAAGGCGTCCCGAATGGGATTGCGGGTACAGGACCTGACCGACGAGCATATTTTTCGCAAGAAAGTTGAGGCCGCCCTACCCGAAAAGAACGACATTCTTGTGAAGCTATACGGTATGGCGCCTTACACTGTTGACCAGATCGCGCAGGAGTATCTCGTTTATGCGGATCGCATCAGGCCACATGTCGAGGACACCTCGCTTGTCATCAACAAAGCGCTCGATGCTAATCAGTGGGTCTTGTTTGAGGGCGCCCAAGGGACCTTGCTGGATCTGGATCATGGCACCTATCCTTTCGTCACAAGCTCAAGCCCTGTAGCGGGAGGGGCTTGCATCGGAGCTGGAGTTGGGCCTCGGCGGATAAATCGGATTCTAGGCATCGCCAAGGCGTACATCACGCGTGTTGGTTCAGGGCCATTTCCGACGGAGCTATCAGACTCGATAGGGCGGCAACTCATTGAGATTGGTCATGAATATGGCACAACAACCGGCAGGGAAAGACGCGCTGGTTGGTACGATGCGGTGATCGTCAAGTATGCCTCCAGGATCAATGGCCTGACCGATCTCATCATCACCAAGCTCGATGTTCTCTCCGGCCTCGAGACCATAAAGGTCTGTGTGGCCTATGAGTATGAGGGGCGCAGATACCATGACCTGCCCCCCCATCAGACGGTCTTCCATCACGCTAAGCCGGTCTATGAAGAGATGCCGGGCTGGAAAACGGATATTAGCGGATGCCGCAACTTTGATGACCTGCCAACGGAAGCGAAAGACTACATCGAGCTTATCGAAGAATTAGCCGATGTTCCCGTTGCGATGATCGCTGTAGGACCAAGTCGCGAGCAGACGATCATGCGTCGCTGGGAGACTCGTTAGCCGGCTTCGTCAGGGCAATCTTGTGAGTTTGGGGCTTTAGGGCAACAACAAAAATTCACAGAATTTTCACTTCACGAAGAGGGCGTCATGCTAATATCCCGAGGGGTCGTTGCCGGAGGTAAGTAGGCCGACCATTTCAGACCGACCAAAGGATGCCTGTGCAAAACAGGCTGTCGTTAAAGTCAAACTTGCCTAGCCACAGATACCTTTTTATTGGGTAGCCGGGCTGGTGCCGCTGATTGTAGGATTGTTCGCCAGCGAAGCTGTCGCTCATGATGTTGCCGCAGACGACAGAGCTTTCATTCAGGAAAACCTGGGCGTTCAGGTCGCTCCCTTTATCTATCTGGGGGCGAAGCACATGTGTTTGGCACTACGTTTCCCTGTTCGCGCTTGCCCACATGTCCACACTGATGCTCGGCTCGCTATTTGGGTTGGGGCTTAATTCCTATATTGTCGACGCCGTGATCGGTCTGTCGGTAGTTTATAAGGCGCTCGACAACGTAGGCGCGTTCAAACAGGTGCTGGGATTTAGGCCTAACACGAAGGCCGCAGTGGTGTTTTTCGGATTCATTCACGGGTTCGGACTGTCTACGCAGTTTCAAAAGCTCGAGATTCCCTCCGAGATACTGATCCCGAACCTTCTTTCTTTCAGCCTAGGTGTTGAGATAGGACAGGTGCTGGCACTAGTGCCGATGCTGATCATCATAAGCTTCTGGCGCCGCTTCCGTTCTTTCCCGAGGCAGGCGTTTTTCGCGAACATGGCAGTGATGACCGTCGGTTTGATTTTGGTTGGATATCAGCTAACAGGATTTTTCACCTCATAAAGGAGAACTCAGACGATGAGTAGACGAAACACTCGAGCAACGAATTCGGATGAAGGCAGGCAGGCAGCGTCAGGGCATCATGAGGTTGAAGTTCCGCCGGTCCCGCTCGCCTCACTTGCCCGCGCCGGTGCGATTTCTTTATTGGTTGCGGCGATTGTCCTGGTCGTTGCCATATTGCCGGCCGAATACGGGATAGATCCGACTGGGCTCGGCGAGACACTGGGCTTTACCGCGGTGGAGGTCGCGGCGCAGGCCGTTTCTGGCGAAGAAGAGACCGCCATCTCGATGGAGTTCGTGCTGCAGCCGGATGAGGGCATCGAGGTTAACCATCTCGATGGAGTTCGTGCTGCAGCCGGATGAGGGCATCGAGGTTAAGGTGGAGATGCTCGAGGGCGAGAGCTTCGTATTTGAGTGGATCAGCGAAGGCGGGCCCGTGAACTTCGACATGCACGGCGAACCACCGGGTCAGGCGGATCAATTTACCAGCTACTGGGCGGAGATGCAGCAGATGGGCGCAAGCGGCACCTTCGTGGCTCCGATCACAGGAACCCACGGCTGGTTTTGGCGCAACCGCGGAGAGGCTCCCGTAACGGTCAGGTTGAACGTCTCCGGATTTTACGAGCAGGTTTATCAAGTCCAATAGGGCATGTGCCTGGCAGCTATATATTGGCCAAAAACTACCCAACCTCCGACGGGATTAATGTTCGGGGTTGGGTATACTCGTAGCTAAGAATTATTACTAGACAGGATCCGAATTGCCTATCTCGGCGAAAACTATCGAAGATCGAATACTCGCGATGACAAGTGAGCTTCGAGGGTGCGGTATGAGGCTTACCCGGCAACGTCTGGAAATAATTCGGGAGATCGCCGCGACGGAGGAGCACCCTGACGTCGAAACTATCTACGGCATGGTAAGGCGAAGAGTCCCTGCCGTTTCCCTCGATACCGTGTATCGAACGCTATCGGTTCTGCACGAGTGTGGAGCAGTCAATCGGATGATGGTTGCGACGGGCTCGGCCAGATACGACCCGGATATTTCCCGCCACCATCATTTTGTGTGCATAAAGTGTGGGGCTGTGGTTAATGTGATTAGTTCCGAACGTGATGCATTTCGCTCCTCTGACTGCGCCTCACAAGTTGGGGTTGTGGAAAGAGTCGAGGTCTATTTCAGGGGCACATGCAAGAGCTGTCAGGCCTCGAATTGCTGTCAGCGAGATGACCTTGCTGTAGAGAAAGAGAGAGGTCGATCATGAGAAGAGTGGCAGTTGCGATTGCGGCGTTGGCGCTGACGTTGGCGAGCTTGAGCTTACCGGCTCAAGTGCTTGCATCAGGACAGCCGATTGAGGATGGAATTGCTGTTTCCGCAGACTTCACTCCAGTAGAAGGCTGCAGCTGTCATGCAGAGTTCATCGGCCAGTGGGAACAGTCGCTGCACAGCAAGGCATCGTTCAACCCAACGTTTGAGGCCAAGCTCGATGAGGCGGAGCCCGAGACGAGAGCCCAGATCGAGACGTTTTGTCGCAGCTGCCATGGGCCGGCCGCATACATGACCGGAGAGCTTGGCCTGCCTGCTGAGCAGATGACGGGTGCAGCCGCAGACTCAATAGGCTGCTCTTTCTGCCATCAGGTCGTTGGCACTGACGAGCCAATAACGAACCTCTCGCAAAGGGTGCAGCTGGACGGGGTGTACGGAGGGGGTCTTGAAGACGCACAGGCGCCCCATCCGGCGAGGCTCTCGGAGTTTCACAGGGGCTCAGAGTTTTGCGGCGGCTGTCACAACGTCAATCATCCGGTAAACGGGTTGGCGCTGGAAGCTACATATACAGAGTGGCTGAACAGTCCATGGGCGGATGAAGGAGTTACCTGTCAGGACTGCCATATGAGCGAGGCTCCCGGAAAGATCGGGCCTTCGCCAGGCAGGGTGGCGGCCATGGGGCCCGAGCGAGAGGCGATTCACCGCATGACCTTCTGGGGTGCGCATGTCGAGAGGGGAAACCCTGAAGCCGCCCGAGCGATGCTGCAAAACTCCGCTGAACTCGAGCTCAGTGTCCCAGAGATTGTTTCTGGTGAGCAATCGGGTGTTGTCAGAATCACTAACGTCGGAGCCGGACACTATCTTCCGACCGGACTTACCGATGTTCGCCAGATGTGGCTTGAGGTTGTCTCCGTCGATTCTTCCGGTGGGGAGACAGAGCTTGCCAGACGCGCTTTTGGAACTGTGTTCAAGGATGCCCAAGGCAACTATCCCGCGCAGATATGGGACGCAACAGGCGTTCAGTCCGATGACAGAATTCCGCCGAGGGAGTCAGTAGAGATCACCTTTACGGCAGCCCTTCCCGAAGGCGCTGATTCGGCGAGCGTTGTTGCCAGGTTGCAGTATCGCTCGATCTCCGAAAAGCTGGCAGAGAGCGCAGGAAGGGAAAATCCCATAACCCTGATGGCCGATGCTACGCAGGTGATATATGCAAGTGCCGAGGCTAAAGATGCGGCCGGTCGTGCTGAGAGCCAGTCTTTGGGTGGCGTCGGTGATCAGTTTGTGTGGTGGATTCTCGGCGGATTGGGGCTGGTTGTGGCAGCACTCGCCGCCTGGTGGATCATGCGAGCGCGCAAGGCTAGCAGTGGGTGATCTTTAGGACTCGTTGCGGCGAGCACAGTTAGGTAAAACACCAATACGCACTATTCGCATGAAATAGGTGCGCATAAATCGCTCCTTTCGGTAGTATGCTGGCTTCGATGCTACAGAAAGGAGAGAGTCATGAAGCGTCGGATACTTAGAATCATAAGTCCGATCGTCGGTATTGCCTTGTTGTTGGCGGTGACTGGCTGCGCGCCAGCCGATGAACAACAGCGTGACGTCGACGCGCAACCCAAGCCCACGAGGATCATCGTCGCTGACGCGAGCACCACCCATCATTTGAACCTGTATGTGGCCAAGGAGCTCGGGCTTTTTGAGAAGCGCGGGCTGGAGGTCGAAATAATCAAGGCCGAGGATCTCGCTGCCTCCCGGGACGCTGTCGTCTCCGGGCAGGCGGATATTTTCTGGTCCTGCCCGACTGTGGCAATCGCCGCGATCGCCAATGGCGCTCCCCTCAAAATGATCGCGCAGGTAAAGACCCCCTGCACCTCCGTGCTGGTCGTGAGTCCGGATTCGCGGATCGACGACTATGCTGATCTGGATGGTAAAAGCATCGCCGGTATCTCCCCCACCTGCGAGGCGGTCATTGCATACTCGAAAAAGGCTCGCGAGGTCGGTGCGGTCTTCAATCTGGAGAAGCTCGCCGGTGGTCCAGCGATCATCGCCCTTGAAGCGGGCAGGGTAGACGGCGCGATTCTGGAGGAACCGCATACCAGCATCGCCGAACTCAAAGGATTCAACGTGGTCTTACCGGAGGCCGCCGCCCAAATTACCTGCCGAACAATCAATGCCCGGACTGCTTTCCTGAAAGACAATCCTGAAGCGGTCAAGCGTTTTATCGAGGCGGTGGACGAAGCGAATGCCATAATCGCAGCGGATCCTGTGGCTGATCGGGTTGTGGAGATAGCGGTGCAGTATACGGGAGCCCCTGAAGAGGCGATCCGTCATGGCAACGCGCGCCTGAAGTTTACAACTGAAATACAGGAAGAGGGCCTGAGTGCTCTGGCGGATGAGCTGGTGTCGCTGCAAAACATTCGAGAGAACCCTGGCGACGCACTCTTTGCCGAGGAGCTCAGGGGCATCACGTGGGACAAGTAGTCTCACTGGTCGTTGCCGGTGTTCTGGCGCTCGCGGTTCTTGCCGGATGCCAGGGCATCGATGCCTCCCAGCGCGGAGTATATAGGGTCGGCTATGTCGATGATCCTTTACTTGCTCCACTTTTTCTGGCTGACGAGGGCTCACGCTCGTGGGAGCTAGTCAGGTCAGGAAGCAGCTCGGATGTGGGCTATGCGCTTATTGCGGGAGAGGTGAATGCGGGTTTTGTCGAAACCTCGCGAGCCAGAAAACTCCTCGACTCACAAGGTGGCGAGAGATTGATGGTGGCCGGCACCATGCAGTTTCCATATGGCGCGACATTAGTGGTGCGCGAAGGTCTCGATATGCGTCTGGGAGACTTGGGATCGGCCAGAATCGCCGTACAGGCGCAGTGCGCGCTCGTCCGCCACTTCGAGGTCGATGCGCTCAGGTTTGGCCTGGACCTCGCTTCGCTCAACTACAAAAACATGCCCTTTCCGGATATGCTGCCGGCGCTTGAGGCCGGACTGGTTGATGCGATTCTCGTCAAGAGCGCTCACGCAGCCCTGGCCGAGCAACAAGGACACAGCATCCTCTATCAAAACTGGGATGTGGAGGAAGGCCAGGACGAATGCTGCCCCCCTGCCGTGTTCCAGACCGAATACCTGCTTCTGGTCGACTCCAGGGATACGAGCTCAGCATCCAGGCTTGCCGAGGCGCTGCTAAATGCAAGTGAGGCGCCGGTCGAGGAGCTCAGATCGGCCATAGCGTCGGCGACAGGCACCCCGGTCGGCCTATTGGAGAATCATCCGGTTGCGGTCTTTACGCCTTTGACTGACGCGCAACGTGAACTTTTTGGAGAAGACAGATGCTTGACGATTCGATGATTCGCCGAAATAGCCTGACTAGGCGCCGCGGGCACTTCCTTGGCGTGTTTCTCAAGGAAATCAAGGCGTTTACCAAATTTGCACTGGGCAACATCTTTTCCCGCGAATTTATGACCGTGCTTATACCTCTACTGATTGTTTGGGAGGCCGTTCCAAGATTGGGACTTGTGCCCGAGGCGCTGGTTCCAGCTCCATCCGTTGTCGCGGTCGCTTTTTGGGACGTCTTTACCAACTTGAACATGGCCGAGCATATCGGTGCGAGTATGCTGCGGTTTGGCGCCGGGTTGTTGCTGGCGGCCGCCGTAGCCTTGCCTTTGGGCGTGCTCATGGGGTGGAACTCCTTCATCCGCAGTCATACCTTACCGCTCTTCCAGCTGCTCGCCCCGGTGCCACCACCGGCGTGGGTGCCGATCACCATTATCCTTTTGGGCATCGGTCTTCCGATGCAGGTGTTTCTCATCTTCCTCGGCGCTTTTTATCCGATCCTTTTCAATACCTATCAGGGCATCAAGGAGACAGACCCCCGGTATTTAGCTTCCGCGCGGGTATTTGGGGCAAGCGAATTTACGCTGCTTACGAAGGTCTACATCTGGAACGCGCTTGGCTCTGTGGTTATGGGGCTCAAGATCGGAATCGCGACCGGGCTTGTCATGATGGTGATCTCCGAAATGTACGGTGGCCGTAGCGGCATCGGATTTCTCTTGCTGGAAGCGAAGGAGTTCTTCCAGATAGATCGTATGGTCGTTTGCATGATGCTTCTCGGGTTTATCGGCTGGTTTCTGATAGAGGTCATGAAGTATGTGGAGTCCAAGCTCGCGCTGTGGCGGATCGGCAGGTAGAAAAATGATCGAAACTAAAGGAGTGAGCAAGTTTTTTTCGGTTATCAAGGAGGACGGAACCGCCGAGGGATTCACCGCTTTGAACTCGATATCGTTACATATCGAGGAGGGCAAGTTTGTTTCATTGTTGGGCCCCAGCGGTTGCGGAAAATCAACCTTCCTGGAGATATTGGCTGGACTTCAGGCTCCAAGTGACGGAGAGGTGTGGATAGATAACAAACTGGTGCTCGAGCCGCTGCCCTCTACGCGCAAGGAGGCGGAGATCTACCGCAAGAAGTACCGGCTGCTCTCTCCGATCGCTAACAGCCTTTTTCATGACAACCCGAAACACGATATCGCCATGATCTTTCAGGACTACGCGGTCTTTCCGTGGATGACCGCACGCCAAAATGTTCTCTTCGCATTGAAAATTCGCAAGGTGCCGAAGAGGGAAAGAGACGCGGCGGCCACATACTATCTGCGCAAGGTCGGGCTCCTCGACTCCGATCACAAGTACCCCTCCCAGCTGTCCGGCGGGATGAGGCAACGTCTTGCTTTGGCACGGGCGCTCTCTGTAGAGCCTCGGATCATATTGATGGACGAACCCTTTGCGGCCGTTGACGCGTTGACGCGCGAGAGGCTGCAAGAAGATCTGTTGCGGCTGTGGGAAGAGACCTCAAAGACCATCGTTCTCGTCACTCACGACGTCGACGAGGCGGCTTACCTCTCCGATGAGGTCGTGGTTTTCTCGCCATTACCGGGCTCTATCCGAAATACGATCAAGATCGATCTCCCACGGCCCAGAAGGCGCAATTCGCCTGAGCTTCGGTGGATTAAAGAGCGCTTGATGGCCATTCACGAATTCGACACCGTTCACGAAGCGGACTACGTAATCTAAGGGAGAAACAAGATGACCCATGAGCAAATAACAGGCACTTTTCGCAACACGATCTATGAAGACGTCACCGGTGCCGTCGGTCAGACCCCTTTGGTCAGGGTGCGGCGGTTGACTAAGGGGGCTCACGCAGAGGTTGTCGCCAAACTTGAATCGTTCAACCCGCTCAATAGCGTCAAGTGCCGTATAGCGCTTGCGATGATAGAGGCGGCCGAGCGGGACGGGAGATTGAAGCCGGGCACCACAGTCGTCGAGCCCACATCGGGCAATACCGGAGTCGGATTGGCCTGGGTATGCAGGGTCAAGGGATATCCGCTTATCCTCACCATGCCTGAAACGATGTCGATCGAGCGGCGCAAGTTGATGCAGATGCTCGGGGCGGAGCTGGTACTCACACCCGGACCCGAGGGCATGATCGGCGCTGTCAACAAAGCCAAGGAGATCATGCGCCACATCCGCGGCTGCTATATGCCGATGCAATTCGACAACCCCGCCAACGTCGAAGTGCATCGAAGGACCACCGCCGAAGAAATATGGGCGGACACCTCCGGGCAAGTCGACATTCTGGTTGCGGGAGTTGGGACCGGCGGAACCATCACGGGCGTTTCCGAGGTCATAAAGAGTCGCAAGCCGTCGTTCCGATCGATAGCCGTAGAGCCCGAGGCATCCCCTGTTCTCTCCGGCGGGAAGCCCGGACCTCACCGTATACAGGGCATCGGTTCGGGCTTCGTCCCATCGATACTCAACCGCAAAATAATCGACGAGGTCATACAGGTCACCAACGACGACGCTTTTGAGACGGCCAGGCAGGTGGCGCTTTCGGAGGGAGTCCTCTGCGGGATCTCTTCGGGAGCCGCTGTGTGGGCGGCCCTGAAAGTGGCAAACAGGCCGGAAAATTCGGGGAAGCTGATCTGTGTCATATTGCCGGACTCCGGAGAGCGCTACATAACAACTCAGCTTTCCGAGTCAGAGAGCTGAAAGACGTCACCGATGGCTTTATCGGTCCGGAGTCGACGTGTATGTTTATTAAGTATATGGATGTCGAAAGGGTAAATCTTATGACAACGAGGAATTCTATCGAGAAATAAGCGAAAGAACACCTCCATCGATGCTCGCGAGATCAGGGCGACCCCTGACATCTGGACAAGAGAAGGAGGGATGTAGTCATGATGGATAGGCGGCGCTTTTTGCAAGTTGGCGCTGTTATTGGAGGTCTGGTTGTTGCTACTGTGGCCGGAGTGCGGGGATCGGCCTGGCTGGAACGATTACAGACGGAAGCGGCTAAGCCTGTGGGGGAAGAGCTCGCTGCTGGCTTGCGCGAGGCGATGTTCTGGCAGGCGATTGAGGGCGGCGGGGTCCACTGCGAGCTTTGCTTCCGCCGCTGTATTATTTCTGCGGGGACTCGTGGGGCCTGCCGGGTACGGGAAAATATTGCGGGCAGCTTATACAGCCTGGTTCATTCGCGTCCCTCGGCGGTGATGATTGATCCCATCGAGAAAGAGCCTCAGCTCCACCATCGCCCGGGAACAGACATCCTTTGCGTCGGGACGGTGGGATGCAACTTCCGCTGCATGCAATGTCATAACTGGAGTCTGTCGCAGGCCAGCCCTACCGACCGGCGCGTCCATGATTTGCCCCCCGCGCAGCTGGTGAAGCAAGCCCAGGAACGAGGCGTCACCGCTATTTCGTTTACCTATAATGATCCCATCGTCCTCTTTGAGTATGTTTACGACACCGCAGTTTTGGCGAAAGAGGCGGGAGTGGGTCTCATCTGGCACTCAAATGGCGCGATTGGGGAAGCGCCGCTGCGCAAACTGCTTCCATATACCACTGCGGTAACTATTGATCTCAAGGGGTTCTGTGAGGATATCTATCGTGAGACTTTCAGCGGCGATCTTCCCGCTGTCCTGAGAACGCTTAGGATTATCAAGGAAAAAGGAGTATGGCTGGAGATCGTCAATCTCGTCATCCCCACGATAAACGATTCTATGGACGAAATCATGGAAATGAGCAAGTGGATTGTGGAATACCTAGGCCCGGACGTACCGCTTCATTTCAGCCGATTTTTCCCCAGCTTCCAACTGACGCACCTTCCGCCAACACCGATAGAGACGTTGGAAAAAGCGCATACCATAGCCAGAGGGCAGGGAATAAACTTCGTCACCATCGGCAATGTCCCCGGCCACAAATACAACTCCACGTTTTGCCCGGACACCGGCGAGCGGCTTGTTCACCGCACTCATTTTTCGGTGGTGTATAACAAAATCGTTGATGGCAAATCGCCATTTTCTGGCCGCCCCGTGCCGGGGATTTGGGAATGAGCAAGCGGCTACTTTTTGCCGCACTGATAACCGGTTTCAGTGGCATGGTGATACAGCTGCTCCTACTGCGGGAGCTGCTGGTGGTCTTTCACGGCAATGAGCTGGCCATAGGGATTGTCTTGGCCAACTGGCTTATTGTCGAAGCCTTTGGTGCGTTTTTCATCGGGAAGCGGATCGAGCGAGCAAAAAAAAGGATACGCTGGTTTCTCGCGGTCTCGCTCCTGTTCGTTCTCTCTGCACCGCTTGCCCTCTATCTGGCGCGGATAGTGCGGGATATCGTCGGCGTGATGCCCTGGGTAGGGATGGGAGTGCTTCCTATCTTCTACTCCTCTTTCCTCGTTCTCTTTTTGCCCAGTCTTCTGCATGGCGCGCTGTTTGTTTTTACATGTAAGCTTTGCGCTCAGTTTAAGGAGCAGGAGGGCGAGCCTCACAAAGGCGCGTCTTCAATCGGCCGGGTATATGTTTTGGAGACGATCGGCCATATCGTCGGAGCAGTCGCATTTGTTTTTTTCCTCATCAATTTTTTCCACTCCTTTGCCATCGTCTTTGCCATGTGCGTTTTGGTTCTCATAGCCTCGGTGGCCCTGGCTACTTTGCAAGACAATGGAGGGAAGCAAAAAGCCATCGCACTGCTCACGGCTGTGTTGGTGGTATTTGTCTATCTACTCGCTTCCGATGGCGATGAGCGGCTTCATCACAATGCGCTTGCTCGGCAATGGCCGGGCCAGGAGGTGGTTCACTACCAACACTCACCCTACGGCAATGTAGCGGTGATTGAGCGCGAGGGAGAGTACACCTTCCTGACCGACGGCATCCCGGCTTTGACCGCTCCGACACCTGATATTGTGCGCGTGGAGGAGTTCGTTCACTTTCCGATGCTGGCTCATCCGCGGCCAGAGAGTGTGGCTATACTCGGCGGAGGGGCTGGCGGAGTGATCAGCGAAGTCCTTGAGCATCCCACAGTAAAGCGGGTTGACTATGCAGAGATCAATCCTTTGTTGATCGATCTGGTGCGAGAATTCCCCACGCCTCTGACCGAAGCAGAGCTTGGTTCTGCACTTGTGCATACGCTACATGTTGATGGCCGGCGTTTTCTTAAATTGACGCCACGTCAGTACGATTTGATCTTTGTAGGGGTTTCCGATCCGACTAACTTGCAGGTGAACCGCCTTTTTACTCTCGAGTTTGCTTTGTTGGCGCGAGAAAGGCTCAAGGAGGGCGGGATACTGGTTGTTAGCCTGCCTGGTTCACTCACTTACTTATGCCACGAGCTCCGGAACTTGAACGGCGTTATCATCAATACGCTGGAAAGCGCCTTTCCGTATCTGCGCATCATCCCCGGAGATAACAACATCATTCTGGCTTCTATGACAAAGGAGGTCACAGCATTCGACTCCAGCCAGCTCCATGACAGGCTACAAGAGCGTCAGCTGGATTTGCAGCTTATCAGTCAAGCTCATCTCGAGCTGCGGTTGGATCCGCGCTGGATGGACTGGTTTTTGGAATCCATGGAAGGGGCAACCGAGGAGGTAAATCATGATTTTCGGCCCAAGGGCTTTTTTTATAGCCTTGCCTATTGGAACGCGATGTTCTCTCCCTATCTGCGCGATTTCTTCGTCTGGCTGGAGGGGCTTAGACTGTCATTCTTTGCGCTGGCCATTGTCGCCGGCACCGCTATTCTTTTGGCACTCAAGCAGGGAACTGCCCGCCTGCGCCGAATGAGCGTTCCTTACTCCATTGCTACGACCGGCTTTGCAGGCATGGTTTTTGACCTGCTCCTCATCTTCGCCTTTCAGGCACTTTTTGGATTTGCTCTCCACTGGTTGGGGCTGCTCGTGGCAGCGTTTATGTTTGGTGTTGGTGGGGGCGCCTTTGCAATGACCGCACTCTTGCCGCGCATTAAAGACGACCGCGCCCTATTTATTAAATTGGAGATGGCGGTGGGCATCTTTGCCCTTTTGCTGCCGCTGGTCATTCTTGTAACTGCCCCCCACTTAGGGAACGTCACTGTGTTTGTTCTTGCGCAACTACTCTTTCTTCTGCTCTCACTTATCGCCGGCGCCCTCGTCGGCCTTAAATTCCCACTAGCAAATAAAATATATTTAGCCCGCTCTCCTGATTTAAGTCGGACAGCCGGTCTGCTTTATAGTGCTGATCTTATGGGCGGGTGGGTCGGAGGAATCATCGCTGCAGTGCTGCTGTTGCCTGTTCTGGGACTGGTGGGAACCTCGCTGGTGGTGGTGATGATCAAAGCGAGCAGCCTCAGCATGCTGATGACCTCAGCTAGGCTCGGACTGACCGGCGGTGAAATCGAATTGCCGGCGGCCTCGTCCTAAAGCGGCGGCTTGGGAGACAAGCTCAAGCAAGAGGCTTTGAGCCGAGCGAATGGCGACGGTGAGATCGCCTGACAGGCAGAGGTTTATCGCGATGGCTGTCGAAAACGCGCACCCCGTTCCCCTGGGATCACCGGCCTCTTTTATCAGGGGGTGCAACAGGACTTCGACACGGCCCTGGGTGGCAAGGACGTCCGAGGCGCAGTCGCCCTGGCTCACGCCGGTAACAAGGACGCTCGTGCCGTATCGTGCCGAGAGTTCCAAGGCGGCGTTCTCGGCATCACGCAATGTGATAATTTCGCGCGAGGACAAGGTTGCGGCCTCGAAGGCGTTGGGGGTGATCAGGTCGCAAGCGCCCATGAGCGGCCGCAACTTCTCTAACGTGCAGCTCAAAAGCGAACCTCCCGATGAGCTAGCCAGAACCGGGTCGAGCACCACGGGCCCGGTTTCGTGTTCTTGCAGGAAGCGCCGGGTGGTCTCGGCGTTTTCATAAGACCCCATAGCGCCTATTTTGGTGCATGCTATCGGGCCGTCCTCGCTTATCGCCTGAAGCTGATCGTGCAGCATCTTTGACGCTACAGGCTCGGAAGCGTAGAAGCGGTGCGAGTTTTGCGCGGTGATGACGGTCGCGGCGCACATCGGCGAAAAGCCCAGGCGCGACGCCACGAAAGCGTCCACGAGAAGCCCCGCTCCCGCCGATGGGTCGACTCCGCCGATGAGCAACGCCCGCCTCATGCGCTGGCTTCCAGCTCGTTTACCAGCCGCATTGCACACAAGGAGCCGCACATGGAGCACTGCTTGTCGGAGCCGCCGCCCCGCATCTGTCGCATGGTTTCCGGGCGCTGTCTGTCGATCGCGATCGCGAACTGCCGCTTCCAGTCGAGATTCTTGCGCGCCGAGGTCATCTGCGCGTCCCATTCGCGTGCCGCGGGCAGGTTTCGGGCGATGTCCCCAGCGTGAGCGGCTATTCGGGCGCAGACGACGCCCTCATGCACGTCGTCGGCATCGGGCAGACACACGTGCTCGGCGCGCGTCACATAACACAGGAAGTCGGCGCCCGCCGATGCAGCCAGCGCTCCGCCGATAGCGGAGGTCACGTGGTCGTAACCTGGCGCTACGTCGGTAACGATCGGGCCGAGCACGTAAAGCGGCGCTCTGTGGCATAGCTCTTTGGCGATTCGCATCTGTTCGACGATCTCCGAGATGGGCACGTGTCCCGGGCCTTCGACTATCACCTGCACGCCGGCGGCGCGGGCCCGAAGCACCAGGTCGCCGAGTATCCGAAGCTCACCGAGTTGTGCCTCGTCGCCGGCGTCGGCGATGCACCCTGGGCGCAGCGAGTCACCAAGGCTCAGAACAACGTCGTGGCGCCTGCAGATATCGAGCACCTCGTCGAAGCGCTCGTAGTAGGGGTTCTCGGCGTCGTTGGCCTCCATCCAGCATGCGAGAAACGCACCTCCGCGGGAGACGATGCCGGCGGCCCTGCTGGAAGCCGCCGCCGCTTGTTCGCGCGTCAGGCCAGCGTGCACGGTCATGAAGTCCACGCCGTCCTCGGCGTGAGTTCTGACCGCGGCCAGCATCTCGTTTGCCGACATTCCGGTCACTCCAGCGTCGCGGCGCATCGAATTTACCGCGGCCTCGTAGACGGGAACGGTGCCAAGCGGCACATCGCAGCGCTCGAGTATTCGGAAGCGCACCTCGCGAAGATCCCCTCCCGTCGAAAGGTCCATGACCGCATCGGTGCCAGCCGAAAGCGCGGCGTCCAGCTTCGCGAGTTCCTGCTCGATACTGGAGGCCGCCTCCGAGGTGCCGATATTGGCGTTGACCTTCACCCTTAGCCCTTCGCCTACCGCCGAGGGCCGGATGTGGTTGCGTCTGGCGCGGCTTGCGAGCACAGCGATGTGTCCTCGGCGAATACCCTCGACAAGCTCGTTGACATCGACACTCTCATTCCTTGCCAGGGTCGCCAGCGTCTCATCGAGGCGGCCGTTTTGCAGATCATCGAAGAAAGCCATCAGTATGCTCCTGTCTCTTCGACGCGCGATACGATTTCGCGCGCCACACCCAAAGGATCATCGGCCGCACCGATGCCTCCCATCACGCAGATCGCGGATGCACCCGCGGCAAACACGCTCCTGACGTCATCGGCCCCAAGGCCCCCGATGGCCGCTACCGGCACGCCGGTTTCGCAGATCGCGCGTAGGCCATCTAGCCCGAGGGGCTCGCGGGTCATCGGTTTGGACACCGTCGGCCGGACAGGCCCCGAGCCCACATAGTCCGCGCCGAGCGAGCGGGCCTTCTCGGCAAGCTCCACACTCCACGCCGAAATGCCGAGAAACGCGCTCCACCGCGGTCGCCATCCGGAAAGCTCGGCCAGGTCGCCCTGGCCGAGGTGCAGGCCGTCGGCGCGCACCTTCATCGCGACCTCGGCGTGATCGTTCATGACGAACGCGACTCCGGCCGCGCGGCACAGAGCCCTAAGCTCACTGGCGACAGCGAGCAGATCAGAGCCTTTGCGCGTCTTGTCGCGGTATTGAATGACCTTGGCGCCCGCTTCAAGCGCGGCTCTGGCAACGCCGACGTGGGAGCGCTTCAGGTGCGGATACTCGGAGGTCACGACGTAAAGACCGCTTATCGGAGCACCTGTGCTCATCGCGCACCTCCGCTAAGCTCGGCGTCCCAGTCTTTCCAGGCGGGGTCGTACCCCAAAGACCTGATCGCGGCGAAGACTTCCTCGGCGCTTCGGTCGTCGTTTACCTCGAACTGGGACTGGCTTGCGTTGTCTTTGGCGCTGGCGTAGCCCCCCGGCTGAGTGCACGAGCCCGCACTCATCTGGGTGATTCCGATAGGCAGCAGGGCGTCGCGGAGTCGAGGATTTTCGCGTGTTGAAAGCAGAAGGCCTGCTCTCGGCAGGAAAAGCCTCATCGCGCAGATCGAAAGCGCCAGTTGGCGATCGGAGACCGGGTATTTTGGGGAGTAGTCGCTTCTTGCCTGGCGAAGCCGAGGAAACGAGATCGTTACTTGCGTGCGCCAGAAATTTCGCGTCAGATAGGCGGCGTGAAGCGCGGTAAAAAACATATCGCGCCTGAAATCGGATAGTCCAAGCAAGCATCCGATGCCCACACGTCGCATTCCGGCGGCGGCTCCGGCTTCAGGCGCGTCCAGTCGGAATGCGTAATCTCGCTTGCGCCCGCTTCGGTGCAACTCCAGGTAGGTATTTTTGTCGTAGGTTTCCTGGTAGATTACGAGCCCGTCGACACCGCTGGCAACCATAGTCTTGTAGCCGTTTTCGTCCATGGGGAAAACCTCAATGGAGATCGAGGCGAACAGTGGGCGCAACAGCCGGACCACCTCGGCGAGCCTGTCCTTGTCGATTGCCCGCGGCGCCTCGCCTGTAAGCAGCAAAATGTGGTGGAACCCCTTCGCCCGAAGCGCCCGGGCCTCGGTCACGATCTCCTCATCGCTCAACGTCGAGCGGAGGGCGCTATTGGCGGCGCTGAATCCGCAGTAGGCGCAGTCGTTGTCGCATTCGTTCGAGAGATACAAGGGCGAGTAGAGCTGTACCGCTCTGCCGAAGTGCCGCAAAGTGTCGGCTTGGGCTTGTGCGGCGATCTCGTCGAGCATTTCTTCGGCGGCAGGCGAGAGCAGTGCCGCCAGGTCCCGGAAAGTTTTGCGCTGCGTGCCGAGAGCACGCCGAACATCGGCTGAGCTCATCGAGTGAATCAGCTCGGACACGCGCGAGCCATCGAAGCGGCTCATTTCCTCGGCGAAGCTCATTTCAGACTCCCTAGTAAGCCTTCGAGTGGACTGGAGGCTTCGGCGAAGCGGCCTTCGGTGGCAAGACCGGCGAGGAACGCCTCGCGCCCGGCGACAACCGCGGTGGCAAACGCCCGGGCCATCGCGGGTGGATCGCCGGCTACCGCGATCGCTGTGTTCACGAGCACGGCGTCCACACCCATTTCGAGCGCTTCAGCCGCATGGGAAGGGGCGCCCAGACCCGCGTCGACGATTACGGGCAGTGTGGCCTGCTCGACGATGATGCCGACGGCATCGCGTGTACGCAGTCCCTTGTTTGTGCCGATCGGGGCCCCCAACGGCATGACCGCGGCCGCGCCGGCCTCTTCGAGCCGCTTGGCCAACACGGGGTCCGCGCCCATGTATGGCAGGACGACGAAGCCCTCGGCGGCCAGGATTTCGGTGGCGCGAAGGGTCTCAATCGGATCTGGCAACAGGTAGTGCGGGTCGGGGGTAACCTCGACTTTTACCCACGGCTCACAGCCAGCCGCACGCGCCAGCCTCGCCAGGCGCACAGCCTCCTGGGCGTCTTTGGCGCCGCTTGTGTTCGGTAGCAGCAGATAGCGCGCGGGGTCGATATGGGCGAGCATGTTGTCAGCGGGATCGGAGAGGTCGACTCGCCTTAGCGCCACCGTGACGATTTCGGCCCCCGAGGACTCGAGCGCCGCGCGCATCGTCTCTGGCGAGCTGAACTTGCCGGTTCCCATCAACAGCCGGGAACTGAAAGTTCGCCCTGCGATGACCAGGGGGTCTTGTGTTTTCACGGGCATGTTTTTCACCCTCCCGATACGAAGTGGACTATCTCGATCACGTCACCATCGGCAAGCGCGGTGACGGCGAGGCTCTCGCGCGACAACACCGCCCCGTTGCGTTCGATAACCGCGCGGGCGGCATCGACGCCAAGCGCTTCCAGCATCCCCGCTGCCGTCAATGGCTCCGAAAACTCCTGACATACTCCGTTTACCGTGAGATTCATGGCGTGCTCCTTCTTCACACTGGGCTTTCATCCAACAACAGGCGCAAGACGGCATTGGCTTGATGGTGCGCGGCCACACCGACCCTGGGCGCCATCAGGCCCTGTCCCGGCTCGGCCGCCGAGAGTTCGTCGCCTACGAGGAACAGGCTCTTTCCTCGGCGGGTAGTGGTGATCTCGTTGCTGGGACCGAAGCCAGCCAGGCCCGAGGCGGCTACCAGCGGCACATCCGGATACGCCAGCCTGAAAGACTCGGCCAGCATCGCTTTCTCGCGGGCGTCATCGAACGCCTCGACCATGACGGTGACGCCTTCAAACAGCCTTGCGACATTCGAGGGCGCAACTCGCGCTCGATGTGCTGATACTGCGACATGCGGGTTCACGCGAGAGATGGTGTCGGAAAGCGCATCGACTTTCGGCTGACCGATCTGGTCCACGAAGTACTGCTGCCTGTTTAGGTTGGAAGGCTCGACCACATCGTGATCGACGAGGATCAGGCGGCCGATTCCGGTACGGGCAAGAGCAAGAGCGATAAACGACCCCAAGCCACCGACTCCGGCGATGCCGATACAAGCGGAGCGCACCCGCTCGTGAACACCCGGAGAGTGTCGAGCCACCAGCAGCGCCTCGAACTCCTCTTCAGAGGGGATTTCGCCTCGGCGTATAAGCGTGACGCGATCATTCTCGGCGAGTTCCTGATCGTTTGTGGCGGGAAAGCCGTTTACGATGACGATATCGGCGTCCGGCTTGAACTGGCTTCGCACAAAGTTCAGGCGTGCGCCTTGCTTGACGCGGACACACTTTTCGTTGACATGAATTTGCACGGCCTGCCTCGCTTGGTCTGGATCGCGAGGCTGCCGAGAAAAGAAAACCGCTCTGTGTAAGAGCGGCGCTTGATTCGAAGTGGTTTTCTTCTCCCTGCGCCGGCATTACCCGGAACACGCTTTCGCGCGCCTTTCAGGTTCAAACGGTAGGAAGGTTGCACCTTCCCTCTCAGCCGCTTTCAGCAGCTCCCGCGATCGATATTCAGTTTGTCCAATCATTATAGCAGGGAAACTATCTTGTCGCGACAGCCATCACTTTGCGTATCGCCGCTACCGTGTCGTGAATGTCGGTGTCCTCAAGCGTTGGATGCACAAGAAGCATAAGCGACGACTCTCCCAGCTCCCTGGCGACCGGGGATCTTCTCTCGGGCGCCAGCCCGGCATCGACAAACGCACGCTCCCGGTATATCTCGGGGCATGTTCCCGAATAACACGGAACCCCCTCCGCGCTGATGGCCTCCGCAATCCTGTCACGGTCCCACCCTTCACGGAGACGCTCGTGCCGCACGAAAGCGTAATACTTGTAGTACGCGTGGTAAGAGTTTGTGTCGGGAATGGTTAGACGAAGCGCGTCCAGATCGGCTAGGCCCTCGTTGAGCATATCGGCAGAGCGCCTCCGACGATCGATCCACAAAGGGAGCTTCTTCATCCCGATACGCCCCAGCACCGCCTGCATTTCGCTCATTCGCCAGTTGGTCCCGAAAGTATCGTGAAGCCATCTAAACGCGTGACTCTTGCCGAGAAAACCGCCGCGGGTGAGCGTATAGGATTTCCCGTGGTCTTTGAGGGACCATGCACGCTCGAACAAGGTGCTGTCGGAGGTCAGCAGCATTCCGCCTTCGCCGCCGGTAGTCATGATTTTGTCCTGACAAAATGAAAAGGACCCGAAAGCGCCCATCGTTCCAACCGGCTGGCCCTTGTACTTCGCGCCGAGAGCCTGGGCGCAATCTTCGATGACAGGGATTTTTGCGGCCTCAGCGATTTCGAGTATCGAATCCATGTCGCAAGGCCAGCCTGCCAGATGCACCACGATTACAGCACGGGTCTTTTCCGAGATGACAGCCTTGATCGATGCGGCTGTGATGTTCTGGCTTTCTGGATCGACATCGGCGATCACAGGAATCGCTCCTCTCATCACGGCCGCGCTAGCAGTCGCGATGAATGTGCGAGCAGGTACTATCACCTCGTCGCCGGGTTCAATTCCAAGTGCGGCTAACGCGGCTTCCAAGGAGAGCGTGCCATTGGCAAGAGCGATCGCGTGAGGCGCTCCACTAGCCGCGGCGAACTCCGTCTCGAAAGCTACCCCCTCATCGCCGGTCCAGTAGTTAACGCGACCGGAGCGCAGTACCTCTGAAACGGCCTGGATTTCATCGTCATCGAAATATGGCCACGGGGGCATTGGTTTGGCGCGAACGGGAGCTCCTCCGTTGATCGCCAGAGGAGAAAAGTTCTCGGATTCCACTTGCTCTCCAGGTAAAATAGTGTGGTTACGGCCAGAAAAGCGTGCGCAAAAACGCAATACCTATCGTCAGCCACTATACCAAAGCCATCGAAGGCAGGACATTTTACGTGACAAAGCGCTCTATTGACTTCGCCCTTGCGGCTCTGGGCCTTATCTTCTTGTCGCCACTGCTTGTAGGCATTGCGATCGCGATCAGAGTCACAATGGGTCCGGGCGTCATCTTTTGTCAGCCCCGCCCGGGGCTTGGCGGCAAGATATTTCGCATCTACAAGTTCCGAACTATGAGCCAAGCCCCATCCGACTTAGCCGAGGCGGTGTCGGAGGAATCGCGAATCACAAAGCTAGGAGCGTCCCTCCGGCGCTGGAGCTTAGATGAGCTTCCCGGGCTGTTCAATGTTCTCAAGGGCGATATGAGCCTGGTGGGTCCACGTCCGCTGTTGCCGGAGTATCTGCCGCTGTACACTCCTCGGCAGGCGAGGCGCCATGAGGTCAGGCCGGGAATAACCGGATGGGCGCAGGTAAACGGTCGCAACGCCCTTTCATGGGAGGAAAAGTTCGATCTCGACGTATGGTATGTGGACAACCAATCAACGCTACTCGATTTCAAGATTATCCTGATGACCATCGGAAAAGTGCTCCGCCGAGAAGGGATCACCCCGCAAGACCGTGCCACCGTTGAGCGGTTTGGCGCCGGCGGAAACAGCTCGACCGTAGACGACACAATCGAAAGTGACTCCAGAGGAGAATCATGACGCGTCCCGACGCTTTTGCCGGCAAGCCAGATGCGTGGAGACATGACCGCGGGATGTGGATCGCGATCGCCGTGGCCCTCTTGTTGTGGGCATGGGCGTTTGCGGGCATACGCGCGGGGCTTCAATCCTACGGACCCGGAGAGCTCGCATTGCTGCGCTTCGGCACCGCATCGGTGGCGTTGCTTTTGTATGCGCTGGTTGCCCGGATGCGGTTGCCGTCCGTTCAGGATTTGCCTGTCATCTTTGCGGCGGGACTTCTCGGCATCACGACGTACCATCTTGCGCTGAACATCGGCGAGCAGACCGTGACTGCGGGAGCGGCCGCGCTGCTTATCTCCACAAGTCCGATATTTACCGCTGTGCTTTCAATGCTGCTTTTGAAGGAGCGTTTCACTATCTGGGGGTGGACGGGGCTTGGCGTCTCGGCCGGCGGTGTCGCGATGATTGCGCTGGGCGGAGAGGGAGGCATCGCCCTCGATCCCAACGCGCTTGTCATACTTGTTGCAGCCGCTGCTACGGCCCTGTATTTTGTCGTGGCCAAGCGTCCGCTACAGCGGTACTCGGCGCTCGAGTTCACGACTTACGCGATCTGGGCCGGTACGCTGCCGCTTCTGGTCTTCGCGCCGGGGCTAATCAGCCAGCTGCCGCTGGCGAGCGGTCAGGCCACGTGGTCTGGGATATTTCTTGGCATTTTCCCGGGAGCCATAGCGTATGTGCTGTGGAACAGGGCGCTTTCCGTGATGCCGGCTAGCCTGCTCTCCACCTTCCTGTACTTTCAGCCGATAAACGCCGTGTGGATCGCGTGGCTTTGGCTTGGCGAGGTGCCCTCGGCATTGGCGCTTCTCGGCGGTGCCATCTCCCTTGTCGGCGTTGTCGTGGTTGCGATGCGGGGAGTCAACGGGAAGGAAACAAGGCTTACTTAAGTATCCGGGTAAGCCGGCAAAGCTGCAATCAGCGGCAAAGTTGGACCTGGCCTACGGCAGACCCCAGAGGTTGTGTACGGAGGTGCGAACTGTGTTGCATATCGCGCCGGTGCCGCCGTAGACTTTGATTTCCGACAGGCTGTCTGTGCTCTCATGCAGGAAAGAAGCCGTATTGACTGGTAGCAGCGTGCTTCTGGTGAGCAGCATGATTCCGCCTCGCGCTCCTGTTGCGGCTCCTCCGGCGAGTGCGTCCGGGAAGTCCTGCCCCGTCGCTATCCCGGCGATCTGGCCGGTCGACCAACCGCGCCTGATGGACTCACGCGCGACTTCCTCGGCAGTCGTGAATCGGCAGGCTCCGCTGATTCGGTTCCATGCGACATTCGCGGCGCCGAGGCTTTGTGTGACGCTCGGGCTCACGGCTCCGGTTCCGCCGATGACGATCGCCGAGGAAACACGCAGATCGATGATCGCCTGCGACGTGGCTGTTGGCAGCTCACCCGGGCGGGTCAGCAGCAAGGGCATTCTTTGCGAATAGGCGATCGGCCCGGCTGCGAGCGCGTCGGCGAAGTCATCACCACGCGCGATGATCGCTTGCCGGCCGAAGTTGGCCCCAAGGCTTGCCGAGATCTCTCTGGCTACCGCAGCGGAGGTGGCGTACCGGTCGGGTCCCTGGATTCGCCGCACCTCCAGCCCGCTGTTTCCTAGCGAGCGCTCGATCTCCTCGCTGACAGCACCCGATCCGCCGACGATGATGACGCGAGAAGCCCCGACCCTCCTTACCTCATCGAGCACGAACGGCTCGACGGAGATCCCGGTTCCAGCGGTCAGCAGCAACGGGCCTCGCACCGTACCTGCCAGCCCGGATGCCGACAGGGCGTCAGGGAACGTGCGTCCAGTGGCAAGAACGACTGTTGAGGCGGAGCCCGCGGCGAAAGTTTCCTTCGAGATGTTTGTCGCGGTCCGGTACCTGTCCGCCCCCCAGATCCTAGTGACCGAAGGGGTGGAAGCGGCCGCCGGCCCGTATATCGCGATTATGCCGGCTCGGTCCTCGGCGGCGGGAGTTCGGCGCAGCTGGCCTGTCGCGATACGGCCG
>JAGXSC010000006.1 GCA_018334075.1 Actinomycetota bacterium | reverse complement strand
ATAAGTACACGCCCCTTGTCATCTATGATTTTATAAATGGGCTTTGCTTTCATACGAAGTATCCCTCCTTTCTTATAACGTCACGAACGGTGCTGGGGTCTATGCCAAGATTCTCGAAGAGCCCGCGAAGCTCGTCTGGCAGACGATCAAGGATATCCGACGCAGCGATGACAATGGCACCCTCGGCACAAATGACATCCAAGTTGCTGTCTAATGGGATGTCCGCAGACTCCAGCAGTTCGTGGGGTATATGCAGTTCGTCCTCCGGGAGTTCATATTCCGGAGAAAATTTCTCGTCATCCTTCTGCAATTCAAAGAGAGGGACGGCAATCTCCACTCCCTCAGATGTGATAAGAACCAGAGGGCAGTGGTGATTTACTTCCTCCTGCACCATCATGGTGAGGCAGATCTCATCCCCGGGATTCAGCCCGGCATTGCCTACGGCTTCTGCAGGAATAACAATCTGACCATTTTTGTCTACCTCTGACTTCATTTTAATAATTTTCATTAGGGTGTTCCTCCTTTTAATTAATCCCCGTGATGGGGTTATAATTGTGGGTCAAGTAACAGTTCGGAGTCGAAGAGATTCATCTGGGACGGCATGTCACTCAGCCTTTCGGCAGTGTCGTAGTTTGAGATCAGGACTTCAGCGTATTCGCAACCGTTGTCATAGCGCTGGGCAAGGTTGTTGATGCGGCTGACCGCCTCAATGTTAAAGTCCTTGTACAGCTCTCGGATGAATTCGCAGTCGTTATAGCTGACCAGCCATTTCCCCCGGCAGGATGCAAGAGTGTCCCGCAAACGATAGTGATCGTCTTTCTTAAATTCCACGGCGTAGTGTCCTTCCGTCTGATAATATGGCGGGTCGCAATAGATGAAGGCATTTTCACGATCATATTGCTTAATCAGGGCTTCAAAGTCCTTGTTCTCAATGACCGTATTCTTAAGCCTCCGGCTGCCCTGCCAGAGAAGATGAAATGTTTTCCGGATATCGAAGGGCTGGCATCCATAGCTGGTGCATCCGCTTCCGTAGCTTAGACGGATGAGACGATAGAAGGCAGCAGCGCGTTTTACATCGTTCATCTGTGCATTTTCCAGGAGGATCGGTTTGATTTCTTCAAACTGCGGCTCACTGAGAACTCTCTGTGCGATATCCAGTTCTTCTTGAAGGTATTCGTTCGTGAATTCCTCCTTCTCCAGATATTTTTTTAAGACATTGAATTCATCCCGCCCATTCAGCGGAAAGAAATTGAGCTCCTTGAGAAGAGCAAAGGGGCGGTCGCGGACGCAGTGGAACAGATTTGCCAGGTCTGAATTGAAATCGTTGTAGACCTCCATGGCGGCGTCAGGAGGCCGTCCGAACAGCACCCAGCCTCCGCCGCCGAAGACCTCAATGTACCGTCCGAATTCCTTCGGCATACGCTGATAGATCATGTCCCGCAGAGCCTTTTTGCCGCCCACCCAACTGATGATGCTGTTCAATACATCACCTCCCTTTGCCCCGGCGGCTGATTTTCTCAACGTCGGTTTTCATGCAGGAGCCGTCAGGACTCCAGCAGATAAAGCCGACGCCTGGATAAGGACAGCCGGTACAGCGGGCGGTATCTTCAGGCAGAGGCAGAGAATGCTTTGCAGGAGGAACGTTTTCTCCGGCTCCTGTTTTTTCTTCTGGTGTTACATCATGCTTCATGGTTCAGCTCCTTTCTTTAGAAAAACAAAAAAGGCGCTGCCTTTTTTGTAAAGACAACGCCTACTTGTTCTTTTATTTAGTTGTATTGATCACAGCAATCTGCTGTAACAAAAAAGCGCCCTTCAGCTTCATAAGAAACCAAAGAGCGCTATTTTTTCCGTTTGCTTTTCACTCATCGCATCACTAGGCCTCCATAGCCAAGGTCAGGTGAGTTGTTTTTCATCTCCTCCTCAAGCTTTAAGGAATAGTTTTCGTGATTCCAGAAGCTGACGTAGATCTCGCCATCCGGCGTTTTGATGGGTCGCTGCTCGAACCCTTCCCCGTACCCATCTGAATTTTGACCGCATACATAATCTATAAGCGCAGCGGTTTCTTCTCCAGACAGAGTGTCCTTCAGTCCTGCAGCCATAACTCCCCACAGCTCGCCATCAACAATCTCCACTGTCGGGTACAGACTATACACCTTTTCCTTGAGAGCTTCGTCGTGAATGTACTCGGCAAGTCCTCGGTCATTCTCGAAGTGCCGGTTCTCCTTGGCGATGGCAGCGAGGATTTGATCCTCATACGCCACAGCCTCCCTTGGTGAGATATCCTCCCTCTCATCCTCCATGCAGTCATACTGAGGATAGCAGAAAATCTTAAGAGGGAAAAAGATACGCATTGTTTCGATTGCCATTTTGATTTCCTCCTTTCTTTATTGGTATCATTAATTTTGAAGTCCTAAAAAAGGACATAAAAAAAGCGGGGTATCTTCGTTTTGAAAATACACCCGCAATCTTACCGTTTTACGTTTAATTAGGCTCGAATTATTTACCTTTATTTAGATTTGCTAACATAATGGTTAATGGGTCAACACCGTTTTCGGCTGCACAAACGCCTATATCTACCACCATCATCGGCTGAGCTTCATTAAATGGTTTATTGTTTCTTCTAAGAATCCTATGAGCTTCACCATAAAGATATTTTTTCTTGGGTAGAGTGAGAGAAGAATATTCAGTCATTGCTTCTGTTGCATCCATGACACTACCTATAACGATACCTAAAGCATTAATGATTTCTATTTTTTTATCTATCCCCATAATACACCTACCTATATCGATTCCAGAGCTCAGTCACATTAACAAAATCAAGTTTATGACTATTAAGCAACTGAGATACCGCATCTATTTCTTCTGAATCATAGAAATAGTAAACAATCGATTTTAATAATCCGTTATCGTTTATCATATTAAAAATGTGAGTATCATTATTGGGCGATAAACCAACTATGCTTAACTCATCTGATATTGCAGTAAACTCTTTAATCGGATATGTTTCTTTAAACTCGAGATTGCTATCGCCAAGTTTTAGTTTTATGCCTTCTGCCATTTTCCTTACAATCTCGTTTGCATCCTTTTCCCAGACGTTAACAGCTTCCTTTATTGTTTCGTTTTCCTGATATGCTTTCGCCATTTTATCCATCGCAGAGTTTGCATCGCCATGTTGCTTTATCGAAAACATTTTTGAATATCCGCTATACGTAGTCAACGCATTTGAGTATAAATAATAATATTTCTCATCAATAATACAATCCTTAATTGGGCTGTCGGACATTTTATTACGCATGGAATCGGGGTCATAAACATCTGCCTTGATATGGAACGCTCCATGTAAATAGTTGACCTTTTTCCTGGAAAATGTCTCAACATTAACATCATAATTAGTAGTATATAGTTCATCGAAGGCATTAAAAAAGTCGGCTAATTTTGCTGGATAACTTTTATATATTTGATTAACTCTGCCGTTATTAAATATTGAATAAAGGAAAAAGCATTTCAGCGCTTCCCGAATATGATACTTTTCAGGATTTTTGATTTTATATTTATAGCACATAAGGTCATACAATAAATAATAATCTTCAAATCCTATAGTGGCAACATTGAGGCTTTTCCTAATTGAGTACCTCCTTTTAAAGTCATCAAGACAACCTTTTAGATCAGTGGTGTAAGCATATGAATCATACCCACCATTCAATATTTCTCTTACCTGCAAAAATAAATGTCCTAATAATGACACGATTAGAGAAGGGTCATCAACAATTATATCGACCGGAAAATCAGCTTCTTTGGCTCCTTTAATTGCTCTCAAAATTATTGATTTACTTAAGTTATCAGCACCACCAAACTCTATGTTAATGCCATTACCAAAAAGTAATGTTTTCAATCAATACACCCCTCCCATAAATCATGTCATCTATAAAAACCCCTAAAAAATCAGGCCAAAAAATGCACTTTTTGACCCGTTTTTTTGGCCTTTTTTTGCTCCAAAACCACTACATATAGTGGTCAACCTGCCTTATTTGCCCTTCAAACCACTATACGTCATCAGAACTATACTCTCAACGTGGCTTGTCTGCGGGAACATGTCCACAGGTTGTGCTTCAACAGGGTTAAAGCCATTTTCAGCCAGAAATCTGATATCCCTGGCTAATGTAGCCGGGTTGCAGGAGAGATAAACGATTCGCTGCGGGGACATTTTGCTGATAGTTTCTAAGAGGGCTTGGTCACATCCTTTGCGGGGCGGATCAACTACTACCACATCGGC
>JAGXSC010000005.1 GCA_018334075.1 Actinomycetota bacterium | reverse complement strand
GACTTAGCAATATAGGAGAAGTCATTTATAGCTTCTGCCAGAGCAGTAAATTCAGAATCAGTTAACTTAGCACTTTTACGTAACCCTTCAAGTAATACAGCTAACTCAACTGGACCTTTTACATTTCTCAATGTTGCTAGTGCACCTTCACGGCTAAAACCACCACGTTCCGTCATGATTTTAAGCCAGTCAGCCATTTCACCACCACCACTAAATGACCAGTCTCCAGTTTTCTTATTCTGTTTCCATTCCCCAAGACTCAATTGACCTATTTTGTCCTGAACGTCTTTTGAAATATCACTAATCTTCTCAAAAGAAAGGTCAAACCCAGTATTCCTTAATGCAGCCAGTTGTAGGGCTTGTGTTTCTTCTGGTAGGATACCCATTGAACTTACACGGCTAAGACCTCTGGATTGCAGCACAGCGCTTTGTAGAGCCATTACTGCACGAGAGTAACCCATGTATCCCAAAGCACCTGCCCCAACAAGACCAGCACCTGCAATTGCTCCACCAAATCCTAGACCACCTGAACCACCTTTACGGAGATTACCAATTCTTTCTCTCAGTGTCATATGCTCTTTAGATAGATCACGTGTACTTCTTAAAAGCTGTCTTGTACTTTCTCTATATTGATCAAGTTCAATTTTGCCTGAACGATATCTTCTGTTAAGATTTTCAAGCTCTCTTGAGAATTGTCTTGCTTCTTTTGCACCAAGATTTAATCTGCTAACTTCAAAAGCTAGTTGATTACTTCTTAATCCAGACTTACTATCTCTTCTTTCTTGATTTCTTCTTGCAAGCAAAGCTTCTCTTGCAATTCTTTCACGCATCTTATCTACATTTTTTTGCTGGTCAAGCATATCTTTAGTATATCTTGCCATCTCAGCATTTTGTCTTTTCACTCTTTCACTATCTTCTGCAAAAGCTTTTTTAAATACATTAGCACTATCTCTTGCAGACTTTCCTGGGGATTTGTTTACCCCAAGGATCCTGTTATATGAGTTTTGAACATTCTTTGCCGCTTGCTTACTTCTAAGTTTTGCAACATTCTCCATAGCTTTTATGTGAGCATCCATAACTTGTGTTGCCGTCTTCTTAGCATTTCTTACAGTTGCTCTGGAAGCTACAGGAGATGCTATGGCATTAGAAGCTGTTTTAGAAAACTCTTGCTGGAGTTTTTTCATGTCATTTCTGACAGCTTTTAAACTCTTGGTATCTGTCTTATAGACAATCCTGTTGACCAGTGTTGCGGCTTCTACCTTAGTAGCCATAATAACTCCTGTTAAACTTTAGGTTTCTTTATTTCATTTTGTCTCTTAACTTCTAGATCCTTATTACCTAGATCTTGAATATACTCTTTTAGTGCAATTGCTTCATGAAGTTGTAGGAAATATTCTACACCGTATTGATCTAGTGTATATCTCGTTTCTGATGTTTCTGATACAACCCTAAAAAACATATAATCATACCAGGTTAAAGACGAACTTTTCCTAGCAACATCCATAGCTTTTTGAATGCTTGGATTTACTCGGCTTTGCTCAGACCCACTACTGGGATTATTGAGCTTATAAGTTTTCCGAAACCTGTCTTGAAAAAAGGGGCGTAGTTAATCTCCACAACTTTTGCCATTAACTGGATAATAACTTCATTTCTTCCCATGAACAAGGAATCAAAGTTTTCAAGAACACTTTTGTTCTCAAAATAAACTTCATCCATTAGCATCGAAATAAATTCAAGAAGATTGTCTTCATCCATTGTATTAAATAGTTGCAGGAGTGCTGCTGGCAATGCTTCAGAGAAGTTTGCATCACCAGGTTTACTATCGATCATCATTGCAATTGGTACAGCAAAATACTTACCAATTTTAGAAATTCTTGCGAAAGTTTTTGTTGGACTCCAGTGGATGATTCTGAAATTCATCTTTTCACCATTAAGGCATTCCGCAGTGAAAGCTGTCTCTGGTGCGGCTAATCTTTTCATTGCAGACGCTTGTTGCATACTTTGAATACTTTGCATATTATCTCCATAAAAATAAAGCACGACATTGTGCCGTGCTTTTATTATAACATAAATATTTTTATTTTAAAACAACTTAAATAGTAATACCCTGAATAGAGTTCAGAGATATTGCTGTAGTTCCTCTTACAAGAGTACAATCTTTAAGTCCAATAACCCAATCAATAGAGGTTACTTCCGAACCGATTGTATTTTCACCTTGACTTTGAATCCAACCAATTGTATTAATAATAAATCCACGTGGATCTTCCATATACACAGGAAAAGCAACTTCTCTTGTTAAATACATCTGCTCATGATATGCCGTAATGACATCATTAGCACCAGAGGTTGCTTGAAGTGATAGAGTAAGAGTCCCTAGTTTATTTCGTTGTAATGCCAAAGATACATCACCATCTGTCCCTGAATAAGGAACAATGATATCACTGGTCTTAGTAATAGTGATTTTAGTATCTGTAGCAAAACCATAAGGTGCCCAACCACCCAGAAGTAGAGTCACTTCTGAAGGATCGTAGGCCATTAGACCTGTCAGCATTTGATCCATTGTATTCTCCAATAATATGGGGAGTTAAACTCCCCTTTAAAATTAACGGTCAACCAGAACGTTTACCTGAACTTTAATGTAGTGAATGAAACCAGCATAAACATATTCAACTACAACACCATTCAGAACACGTTGTGCGATGTCATTGGTTGGAATATCTGCTCTATTAGGTACATAAACAGTTGGACGTAAATCCTCTCTCATACCTGTTTCAGAAGAAACGTTAATCTCGTTAGCAATAGAACCGTTAAGAATCCCTTGGTTAAGAGGGTTATCCCAAATTGCTTGACGAACTTGAGCAAGACCTGTAGAAGTAAATCTAACACCAGACAGAAGATCAGAACGACGCTTCAGCAGTGCAAACAGACTTTCAGCTACACGAGCTTTCACCCAAAGTGCATGATGGATTGTGTCACAGAAGTTGCCATCAACCATTCTACCATCACGATAGAAGTTTTGACCGTACTCACGACGATAAATATTACCGTTCTGTGCTACAATATTTGTTTCTTGTGTAGTACTTAATTTTTGAACTGCAAGCCCAATTAAAGTCTTACCATGCAGAGTTGTAGTACCAGGATCCGCAGCAGCAATCGCACCAACAACAGCAGCTTCTGGGAAAGTAGTGTCTGCATCGGTTCTCCACATTGCAAAACCTGTGTTACGATAACCAGATAGCATTAATTCTTGTAGAATATTTCCATCTTCTGCATTAACTACGGCAGTATCTTGTGAACTCGTCCAGTAGATCTTATCATGCTCTTGTGCATAACCTGCCAGATTCATTACATCTTCAGGAATATGACTATCTGAAACCATCCAGAACCATGTGTTATTTGCATCTGCAACTGCTGAAATATCTTCTAATAGATCAGAACTCACATGACGAATTTGACTCATGTTTGTCCCAACAGAAACATCCAGAGATTGTCCAGCTACAGGAGTAAGAACTAAATCATCACCTGTTACTGCTGCTGTGACTCTTGTATTCCAAGTAGTATCCGCAGAAATTAATGTTTGTAGTCCTGTTGAAATTTCTACAGCAGTCGGTGTAGATGTTGCCACAAACTGGAATGCTTTAGAAACTGAGCCATGTTTCAATGTAACAGTGTAAATAGCGTTTGCTACTGGAACAGGAGTGATAGTATAATTTTCTAGTTGTCTACGACCGACAATGATTTGATCTGGAGCACCAACACCTTGGAACATCAGAGATGCCATTTGGTATGTTGGGGAGTCACTTGCAAAACCTGCTTGAAGCATTGCATCAGTTGAAGTATAAACATCAACAGTGTTTTCAGTGACATTGTGTGCTGCCAGGATCAATGCAATATCGAATACAGCAGTTTCAATTACTGCTGAACCGAAGACTAGTGTTACGTCAATAACTTTATCAATTAAAGTTGCCATTACAATAGATCCCCTTTTTAAGTTGTAAGGAAAGTGACATTGATGTCTTGAATAACGGGACCAGTGTCGTCACCGTCTTTATTTGTATAAATAGACCCTGTTATAGTTTCAACTAAATTAGGGGCATTAGTATCAAGTGAAGAGATTCTTGCACAGAATGTTACAAGCATTCTTGCTCTTTTTTCTGTTTCAATTCCGTCAAATACAGTATTAGCAGGTGTTGCATTAGATACATCTAAAATACCAATACCTTTAGAATATAAATGTTGATATCTTAATTCCTGAAATCCTCTAAAAGCTTGGATTAACAGTGCAAGTGTTGCCATTGGTCTTCCGAATCTTGCTACTAATTCTACAGTAAAGGTTAAATCTGTTTCAGCAATATACCTACCATCCGGTGTGACTTTATTAGTATTTCCCCAGCCATTCGAATCATCATATGATAAAATATGAACACCGATTGAGGGTACTGTTTCATCAGGCCATGGTTGATCTATTAAAAATAAACTTAATCCTGTTACTTCTCCAATAAAGGAACCTATATTTTCTAGCAGATAGTCTTCAACTAATTCCATTTTATCTGCATTAACCATAGTTTCCTCCAGTAGTATTTGAAGAGTCCATTGAGTTATTTATTTCTTCTCTTACTGCCGCACAATGATAATGTGACAAATAAGATGTTCTTATCCAATCTTTGAAGTTATAAATAGAGAACCATTCACCATTAATCTGGATTTGATCAGCAAGTTGATTGGTATTCTGCTCTAATCCTTTCATTTCAGTTTTACACCAAAATTGATATGCTGCTTTAGATCTATAACCTTCTGGAAGTGCTTGAAGTGTCCTACCATCTATTGGTTGTAAACTACATTCTTCTATTGTAAAATCTGTGTAGTCTACCGTAGCATAGGAATTTTTAAAGACGCTTTGGGTTGATTTAACATATTCTCTGTGTCTTCCTTGATAACTTTTTAATTCTATGAGTGTTAATTGTTCTAATAACACAAAACCTCCTCTACACTTAATTTTAGCATGAAAATGGTATAATAATCAAGACTTCTCATTGATCTTATATTCAGCACTATTAAGTAACTCAGAAGTTTCTACAAGAATAGTTGAACTTCCTTTTTTAGCTACAGTTTTTGGTGCCAGTGGAGTAAATCTTTGAGACATGATACTTCTTTGAATAGTTCTTACCCCAGTTACACCAACAGGCTTAAATGAAGCATTCGCATCCTTTCTTTTAAACAGATAATCAATCATGCCTTTTCTCATAGCTGAAATATCTTTATCATTTAATAGTTTCACACTGTAGAAAACAAAAGGTCTTGCTGGGATATTTCTTTTTACACTACCATATTCATGAATTAATGCTAAGGATCCTATAGGAAGACCAGAGGCTTCATGTGTTTTATCTTCAAAATATCCATATTCTACTGAAACTTGATCTAACCTGCTTGTCCTTTCTTGGAGTTGATCAAAAAAGGACATATCCCATTTACTATCAACTTTTAATGACATTATCTTCGTCTCCAAGGATTATATGGATCTACAAAAGTCCCTCTAGGTCTTCTGTTATCAACACCAAATCCCCATAAACCATTGACACTATTAGGATCACATTTCACTCTGTCCACTTCATTTCTTTCTACACCACCAATGATAACACCTTTGGCAATAGGACGAGTAGTACCTGGAATCCATAGATCTCCATTTAAATATCCATCGAGAATTTTTTGCCATTTTGAAACATAGTCAGCAGTATAACCAACTTCTACTTCAACTTGTCCAACTTTCTCTCTTCTGGTTGAGCCAGCAGTTCCGCCACCACCATTTGGATCTGTATAGATTAGATAATATAAACAATCAATTGTGGCATTATAAAGAACAACTGGTTCTTGTCTAGGATCAGGATAAATTGCAGTCCATTTATCAATATTAGCTGCAATAATAGCATCTGGCAGTTCTTCTTCTGTTGGATAAAAACAATATGATCTAACTTTAAGAATTTGCTCTGGAGTTGCCATAATTATTCCTCAGTTTTAAGTAGAGAAATAATTTCTTCTTTCTTCATTGTGGCTTTAACTTCAAGACCTTTTTCAGAAGCCAGAGAAATCAACTCTGCTTTTGTTTTTTCGTCTAGTTTTCCTTGAGAGATTTTAGCTTCAACTTTTTCAAGATATCCATCTTCAAATGTAATAAGATATCCGAAATTTGCTTCAATACAACCACTAGGAATTAGTTTAACATTGAAAGTCTCTTTAATTAATTCACAAAGATGTATAAAATTGCATCCACCAATAATCCCTTTAGATTTACTGAACATTGCATAATTTGGTGCTTGTCTGTCTAATTCAACATCATCATTAATTTTATTTAGAAAAACTAAGAATTCATTGAAATTCCAGAAACTTTTTTGATTTTCTTTTACTACAAACATTCATTCCTCCATTATAAATAAAGGGAGATAGCTCTCACTATCTCCCTTTAGATAAGGATGCTATACTTAGGACATTGTGCTACGTACAACCAGTTCAGGGCGAGTGTTCACAGCTAGCAGAGAGAACTCTGTTTCAATGTGAGCAGTACGGTGATCCTGAAGCATGTACATGTAGAAGTCTTGTGCTACATCGTTAGCATCAGAAACAGTGTCAGCAGGAGCATAGAACGCCTGGAACATGTTAGGGATACCACGTGGGAAGAAGTAAGCTTCGTCAGTCGGGATAGTTCCATACGGATCTTCTACATAAAGAACACCGTTGAAGAACCAAGA
>JAGXSC010000004.1 GCA_018334075.1 Actinomycetota bacterium | reverse complement strand
GCTCCGTGAATATGATCGACGATCTCCCAGATGTCCGGCCGCATCAGCGGCTCGCCGCCGGTGAGGATGAATATCGGATTGGAGATGGTGACGATGTCATCGACCGTCGCCTTGATCTGGTCGAGACTCAGCTCGCCCTCGTAGTGTCCGAACTCCGCGGCCGCGCGGCAGTGAACACACGACAGGTTGCAGCTTCTGGTGATCTCCCAGGCGATGATGCGCGGCGCCTTGATGCCTGTGCGCTGCTCATACGCGATGGCCTGCGGGCCGCCGCCTGGCCGAAAGCCCGTGGACCGGGCGCCGCCATGACGCTGTCTCTGTGTTACGGCTCCGGCCGGATGCCCTCCCGGGTGTCCGCCATGGCTACCGGGATGCCGCTCCTTTACGGGTACCCCGACTCCGAGTCCGCCGCACGGAGCGCTTGCCTCGGCAAGCTCCTGCTCCGCGATTGGTAGCTCTGGGGTGTCCAAGCGATCGTTCATGTGATCAGATCAACCTTTCGCAAGCCAGCGCGCCGCGTCCTTGGCATGATAGGTCAATATCAAGTCCGCGCCTGCCCGCTTGAGGCTCGTCAGGGTTTCCAGGACAACCGATCGCTCGTCTATCCAGCCGTTCTGGGCCGCAGCTTTTACCATCGCGTATTCACCGCTGACATTATAGGCCGCGGTGGGGTACCCGAACTCATCCTTGACTCGACGAATGATGTCCATATACGCAAGCGCCGGCTTGACCATCACGATATCGGCGCCTTCGGCTATATCGAGCGCTGTTTCGCGCAGGGCCTCCTCGCTGTTGGCCGGGTCCATCTGATAGCCCCTTCGATCGCCGAAAGCAGGAGCGCTTTCTGCCGCATCCCTGAAGGGGCCGTAGTAGGCGCTTGCATACTTTGCCGAGTACGCCATGATCGGCGTTCCCGTGTGCCCCTCGGCATCCAGGGCCGCGCGAATCGTCCCGACACGGCCGTCCATCATATCGCTGGGGGCGACCATGTCCGCACCCGCCTCGACATGACTGAGCGCGGTAGAGGCGAGCAGTTCGAGCGTGATGTCGTTTACAACCATGCCGCGCTCGTCAAGCAGTCCACAATGACCATGGGAGGTGTATTCGCAAAGACAAACATCGGTGATGACATAGTACTCGGGATCGTGCGACTTTATCGCGGCGATCGCGCGCTGCACGATTCCTTCCTCAGCATACGCGCCGGAACCTGCCTCGTCCTTATACTCGGGCAAGCCAAACAAGATTACGGCGGGAATACCCAGTGCTTTGAGTTCTTCTATCTCGGCGGGAAGCTGATCTACTGTGATCTGGAAGACCCCGGGCATCGATGGCACCTCGTCACGAAGTCCCTCTCCGGGCTTTACGAAGAGCGGATAGATGAGGTCTTCTGTGCACAGGGTCGTCTCGCGAACCATGGCCCGCAGGGTACCGGACGCGCGAAGGCGACGTGGTCGATAGGTGGGAAACTCCATGCTAATGACCGCCTATCTAGTCGACGAACTTCTCTACCTTGACGGGGTTTTCCTTCGGCGAAGCGACTACGGAAGCCTTGTCGCCGGACAAGCTTGCGATATAAGCGTCTGCGGCGCGCTTGAATATCAGCACAGCCCAGATCGCGGCGATCGGCAATACCAACCAAAACATCAGCTGAAGAACGGCGCCTATATAAAAGATAAACTCCTGAAACTGCGCTTGAAAGCCGACAGGGCCTGTTGCCATCATAGTGCTCTCCTTGCTTCGAGATATTTTCCAATGAGAATATTATCGCAGATGCCGATGAGCGACGATGCTTTCTAAGTTACGATCGGCCGGCGACTCAAGCAATATGCCGCGAAAGCTCGCAATAGTGACGGAAGCAGTGGTTGGTGGAGACGAGCGGATTCGAACCGCCGACCTCTGCCTTGCGAAGGCAGCGCTCTCCCAGCTGAGCCACGTCCCCACATCCAACACCGCGAATGCGACAAGAAGCAGTGCATAAGTCTGCATAGCCTCGTTCAAGTTGTCAATGCGGCACGCGCCCATAGCTTGCGGGTTTTAGCGAGCGGTGCCTTACCCGGAGTTCCCTACTCAGAGCTTCTTTTGTTGCGCCCAGCGCGCGATCGCCCTAACGAGTCCCGTCACGGTGTGCGGCGCCGCTTCAATATCAACTGCCCGGCCATGTGCCCGAATCGCCTCGGAAGTCACGGGCCCTATCGCGGCAATCGCCACCTTGCCGAGAACATCACGAGCCCCTGTCGAGGCGACCAGTTGCAAAAAGTTATCTACTGTCGAAGGCGACGTGAACGTGATGACATCGACCTCTCCGGCCTCCATGGAAGCCAGCGTATCGTGATTTCCCTCCCCAAGCACGGTGCGATAGACCGGAACCACGTCGACTGTCGCTCCCCACTCCCTTAGCGTTTCAGGCAGAATCTCCCGAGCGTGCAGTGCTCTTGGCAACAAAATCCTGGTTCCTTGTCCGATCCCGACTTTCTCGAACCTTTCGATCAGCCCTTCGGCGACAAAGTCATCCGGCAGAAGATCGATCGCGACCCCATGACTGGCAAGGTGCCTTGCAGTCGAAGTCCCCACGGCCGCCACACGAAGAGCCGTCAGACTCTCGATTCTCACACCCAGAAGCTCCATGCGCGCGATGAACGACTTGACCGAATTTGCCGAGGTAAATACGACCCACTCATAGGTGGCAAGATCACGGATCGCCGCGTCAGCGGATGACCAATCTTCGGGTTCGACGGTCTTGATGACTGGAAACTCCAAAACCAGTGCGCCTGAAAGCTCCAGCAAACCGATAAGCTCCCTTGCCTGCTTCCGAGCCCGGGTGACTACTATCGTAAGGCCTTCTAAGGGCGGCGCCGGAAAATCCATGGCATATCCTTACGTCTTTAGTAAGCCATTTACGCTATCGGCGCAACGAATGCCCGCCAAAATCTCGGTGGCGCCAAGCTCGCGCAACCGTTCCACCATCGCGAAGCCGAGAGCCTCGGGATCATCGGGGGATCCCTTCAGGCGATCTCGCACAATAACATCGCCGTCCACCGAGCCCACGAGAGCATCCATGACCATCTCGCCGGCTTCCAGTCGAGCGAACGCGCCTATCGGAATCTGACAGCCACCCTCGAGAGAGCGCATGACCACGCGCTCGGCGGTCACGCATGCGAAGGTCTCCCTGTCATTGAGGCTATCGCACACCTCGTGCATGAAATCGTCGTCTTCGCGAATCTCCACGGCGATCGCACCCTGACCGACAGCAGGGACCATCTGCTCGATCGGAATATAACTGCCGATACGGTCAGACCACCCCATCCGGGTGATTCCCGCACTGGCGAGGATAACTGCGTCTACGACGCCCTCCTCGGCCTTGCGCATCCTGGTATCAAGATTCCCGCGGACGTCCACGATCTCAAGATCGGGACGCAAAGCCAGAACCTGGCTCCTGCGACGAAGGCTGCTGGTACCCAGCTTCGCGCCGTGCGGCAGCGACTCCAGATCGAACCCTGAAGGGCCCGACACAATGACGTCTCTCGGATCAACACGAGCAGGCGCTGCAGCGATTACGCAGCCCTCCGGCAACTCTGTGGGAACATCCTTCATCGAGTGGACGCAAAGGTCTACCGTCCCGGCCAGCAGCTCAACTTCAAGTTCCTTGGTAAAAAGCCCCTTGCCCCCTACCTTTGCCAGCGGCACATCGAGAATTTTGTCCCCAGTGGTCTTGATGATTTTTAGCTCGACCGGAAGTCCCAGCGTCGCTTCCAGGCGATCCTTTATATAGTTGGACTGCCACAAAGCCAACTGGCTGCCTCTAGTACCGATAACCAGCTTGCTTCTACTAACAGCCAATTGTGTCTCCGTTCCCGGCGCTCCTGGGTTTTTCAGCGGCCGGTTCAGCCGCCTTTTCTTTTCTGCCGAACAAATTACGCAACAATCCTAGCCCAAGATGCGGGTTTTTGCCGTCAGGATTGCTATCTAGTCCCCACAGATAGCGGGCTGCTTCGATGTATGCCACCCCAAATCGCTGACCAGCCACAGCTTTGAGACGATTCGTGGGTCCATGCAGCATTTTGTTGACTATCGAAGCAGTCAACGCTTCAACCGTTTCCAGCTCCTGCGCTGACAGTCCGTCGAGTCGCTTGAAGGCCTTTTCCATCTCAGCGCGCCGAATGCCTTCCGCCTTGGCACGGATAGCTGCTACCGTTGGAACCACCTCAAGCGACTCCAGCCATCTCTCGAAAGCCGCTATCTCTTCGGCGATTATCTGCTCCGCAAGATCAGCTTCTCGCATGCGCTCAGCAAGATTTGACTGTACGACTCCGTTAAGGCTGTCGATGTCGTACAGAAATACGTCATCTATGTTGTTGACCTCAGGGTCTATATCTCTCGGCACGGCAATATCGATGAAAAACAGTGGCCTTGCGCGCCTGCCGCGCATCACCTTCGCAACATCTGCTTCCGTGACGACATAGCTGGTGGCCGCCGTCGACGAGATCACGATGTCGGCGTCGAGCATACGCTCAAACAAACGATCGTACACGACAGGCTCGCCCTTACAGCGCTCGGCCAGTTCGCAAGCGCGCTCGTAGGTCCGGTTTGTGACGAACACTTTGGCCACGCCATTGCCCACCAGGTGTTTTGCGGTAAGCTCACTCATCTTTCCGGCACCCAGCAGCAGGACGGTCCTGCCTTGCAGGCTGTCAAAGACCTTCTTGGCAAGCTCGACGGCGGCATAACTGATCGACACAGCCGCTTCGCCTATAGCTGTTTCGTTGCGCACCCTTTTCCCGACTTCAAAGCTATGGCGGAACAGCTTATTGAAGACCCGGCCTGTGCCGTTGTGTTCAAATCCGAGCTCATACGCCTGCTTGATTTGACCGAGAATCTGAGCTTCACCGACTACCATGGAGTCCAGAGAGGAAACGACCCGGAACAGATGCCTTACGACCGCCTCTCCTTCCAGTGTATACAGATAGCGCAGCAGGTCTTGCCGGTCGAGTTGATGGTATTCGACGAGAAAATCGATGATATGGGCGAACCCATCGCCGCTTGCGGTTGTCACGGCGTATATCTCGGTGCGATTGCACGTTGAGACAATCACTGCCTCAGAAACACTAGGATTCGACGTCAATAAAGAGAGAGCCTCTCGCTGCACTTCAGCAGGAAAGGTGAGTTTTTCACGTATATCGACGGGCGCTGTCTTATGACTAAGCCCGACCAGCGTCAGATGCATCAGGTTTCTGTCGCCTCACAGGTCGTCAAAGTAAGGACCGCCCCTACCGGATTGGTGCGTGTTGTTCAGGCAAGCAGGTCCGGTAGGGGCGAAATCGATCATGCACATATTCGAAGAACACACCTTCCTGCACTTCACCTGAACGCAACTGATTCTACCGCTTTGGAGCGAAGCAGGCAAACATGAAGTGTGTGGCCGCATCGGAAGCGCTTGGCCAGCCTACGGTATCCAGCAAGCAGTCGGCATCACTTGCGAAGCCGAGCCTTGCGCACATCCGCATCGATCAACGCAAAAAACAACCCGGGTATCAACCCTTTCAACCTGAACAGCAATCGGCCGGTCGCATCGGGAATGATATAAAAACGCCCGGATTTCACCCCTTTTACTATCGCCGCTGCCACAACCTCCGGCGATATCGGTTTAATCGAGCCTGCAATCGCCTCCGTCTCAGGGGGTCGCATCGCGCGCTCGGCAGTCAGCGCAGGTGTTTCGGTATCAGGAGGGCAGACTACGTGCACACTGACGCCGAGCGGCTTCATCTCACAGCGAAGTGCCTCGCTAAAGCCAATTGCCGCATATTTTGCGGCCGAATACCCCGTATAACCATAGATACCGAGGAATCCCGCGACACTTGAAACGTTTACGATATGCCCGGATCCACGCGCAGCCATGTGAGGAGCCGCCGCCCGACAAGGCCACAGCACGCTGAAAAATCCCGACTCTAGGTTCTGTGTCAGATGATCGACCGGCATCGACTGAAACTCCCCCGGCAATATCACACCTGCGCTGTTAACGAGAATGTCTGGGGTCATGTCCACATTTGCGAAATGATCGATGACCGCCTTGGCCTGAGAAAAGTTAGACAGATCGGCACTGGCGGAAATCAGGCGCTGGGAAGAATCCTGCCTCTGCGATTCGATGCTGGCCACGGCAAGAGCCAGCTTGTCCGGATCGCGAGCGACGATCGCGACATCACAGCCCGATGCGAAGTATGCCTTTGCGGTTGCAAGCCCGATGCCACTGGAGCCCCCGGTAACTACGACGCGCTTCATGAGGCAGACCTAGAGTGCAGCGAGATGCCTCGATCCGACGATAAATACCCTCGGCCGGAGTTCCTCATAGTGCGAAGAGATGGAAACCGACTGGCAGCGTTCGTGCAAGCACCGAGATTGACACCACCGCCACTATTCCAAGCACAGCTATCCATGACGCCGAGCGAGCCGAAATCCCATGCCGATAAACACGCAGCAGATAGACTCCGTAGATCATCCAGACAAAGCCAGACATTATGATGCGAGGATCGGAGTACCATCCCTCAACACCGGTTTCTACGGCCCGGACTATACCCAGAAATATCCCTGCTGTGTAGATCGGGTAAGCAAGCGCGATCGCCCTTCTGGCCAGGGCCTGGGCCTGACTCAACGACGGTAAGCGCTTGAAAAGCGTCGAGGTCTTGTGAGCTTTCAGCTGAGCATCCTGTAGAAGATAGAACACGGCGGCGAGGCCTCCAACAGCAAACAAGGCATTTGCCGCCAGTATCATTGCCACATGTATTCCAACACGCCATGAGTCCACCAGATCATACTCTCGTGTGGCAAGACCCTCTCCGGCCGCACCGGATTGGAGCTGAGCTACCAGCAACAGAAGAACCACCACTGGCACAAGCGCTACCCCATAGATCTTGATCTTGAGAAAGTGCTCAACGGCAAAGTACAAGACCAGCAAAGCCCAGGCAAGAAGCACGAGTGTGCTGTGAGATCCTGTCAACTGCGTACCATCGAAGGCGAATGGCCGAGTTCCGATGGCGGCCGTCAAAAACAGCAAGCCCGCTCCCGTGATAACGCGCGCCCAGCGAAAGAGGTTCTTCTTCTGCATCGTGAACTGGTAGGCATAAAGCACGGTAGCGACGATAAGCAACCCTAGCGAGAGCCACCTAAATATGACAGAAAGCTCCTCCAACACAGCACCTCCTTTCGGGCGTCTCTATATTATACGAATGCCTTGCCAAGGTCATTCATCTCGGCAAGGCATATTTGCACCCAAGCTCAAAAACGAGCGACGGCTTAACTGTTTCGGCGATCGATGAACTCCTGAAGAACAGACATCTCCTTTTCGATCTTAAGCAACCTGCGCAAAACCATGCTGATGTAAACCATCAGCGAAGCCCACAAGATCGCGTATGCCGCTATCACAAAGGGCGCGTCATGCAGCACCAAAGTGTAGAGTTCGAGATTGCTTGCTTCCATTTTTCCGCCTCCTTGACTTCGAAAGGGTAAGGTTATTGACTATTTCGACTCGAACGAATCTTTGAGCAAACTTAAACGTTCTTTCAGGCGCTCTTCGCTCATGCGCGCAACGTATATGGCATATCCGACCATGAGCATTCCCGCCATCGCAACAAGGAAAGGTATGAGATTTGATACCGCCATTTCGGTCTCATCAACTACCGGATGACTTGCGGAGGGAATCAGGCGCGTAACCACAAAAGATATCGGGGCATTGATGAAGGCCATGCACGAGAAAGCGGCTGCGTAAACTGCCTGGCGCTCCTCATCCTCGATAGAGTTCCTCAGCACGAAATAGGCGATGATGAGCAGAGTCATTATGAAGTAGGTGGTCAACCGCGGCTCCCATTGCCACCATACCCCCCAAGCGGCCCGTGTCCAAAGAACACCTGTGACCATGGTCAATATGACAAACATCAGGGTGGTCTCCATGCCGATCCTGCTTTTTGTATCGAACTCCTGGCGTCTTGTCATCAAAAAGCGTATGGAAAAGAAAGCTGCCACGCCGAATACCAGGAATGATGCCAAGCCCACCGGAACGTGAAAGTAGAATATCTTTTGGCTAAACCATGGACGAGGATAGACAAAGCCGTCTTCCGTGTGAGCCTGAACCGGAAAGACCGTATCGGCCTTTTCAGGAAGCGTCACCGTGCTTGTATGGCGCTGAACCTCGGCAGTGGTAAAAGCCATCACGAATGCAGATGTGGTCAGAACGCCTCCGATCGCAAGTAGCACCAGTGCAATCTTTATCTGCTTCAAGCTTCATACCTCCTCGTGATGGATGGACCAACCGCCCTTAGGCGCCAATCACAAACTCGTATAGCGCGTAAGCGGCTGCGATCATAATAAGATCATACGCAAGTACAAGACCCATGGCGTTCCAAAACTGCTGCATCGCGCCGTCACCGCCCAGAACCGCGGCCGAGGTAGCCGAGACACACGCCAGCAACAGCGGATACATCAGAGGAACGAAGAGTACCGCAAGTACAAAGTCCTTTCCTTTGGTGTTCACCGACATCGTAGCGAGCAGCGTGCCGACTCCGGCGATGCCAAGTGCGCCGCCAAGAAGTGCCAACGGAATCTTCCACAACTCCCCTGCGTACGACGCATGTTGCAGGAATAGGAACGCAAAGATCGGAATCGTCAACACCTGGACTATCAGCAAAAATATAAGATTGCCCGTCATTTTGGCAAAGAAAATCACGGGCCTATCGACGGGGCTAAGTAGCAGCGCCTCCAGGCAGCCCTGGTCCTTTTCGTGCACAAGCGACCTGTTCAAGCCAAGCATGCTAGTAAACACGAAAGCGAGCCACAGCAATCCAGCAGCGATGTTTCGCGGATCGAACGCCGTTCCCGCCTGGGATAGAGCCACCTGATAGATCACCATCGTCAGCAGAGAGTAAATGCCCATCGAGGTAACCATCTCTTTGGTTCTTAGCTCCATAACGATGTCTTTGCGAAGAATCGCTTTGAACTGCCGCCAGGATAGAGACTTGCCGGATGTCCGGGGGTGAAGTGTCGCACTCATGCGACACCGGTTCCCACTGTAGCGCGAAAAGTACTCGCAAAGCTCTCCTCGTCTATCTCTGACTTGGGAGCAAACAAGACAATCTTGCCTCTGGACATAATCAGCGCATGAGAACAGAGTTCCAGGCCTTTTGTCAGGTCGTGGCTAATCATAATAAACGTATGATCCTTGCGTATCTGAGCCATCAGGGAATCGAAAATCTCGACGGCATGCGGATCAAGGCCGGAGTAGGGTTCGTCGAGAAAGAGCACCTCCGGCTTGTGCAGCAGCGCCCGGGCAATCGACAGCCGCTGCAACATTCCCCTGGAAAACGTCCTGACCAGATCGAGGCGACGATGACCGAGCTCAACAGCATCAAGTAGCTCACGAACTCTTGATGCCGGCGATGAGACCCCATACATCTCTGCAAAGAAGCTAAGATTCTCCTCGGCGGAAAGGTCAGGATAGAGCAGTGGGTTGTGGCTGATCAGACCGATCCGCTCCCTCAGCTCCACTGCTTTCTCCACGACATGAAGGCCGCAAACACTGGCCTCTCCTTTGGAAGGTGCCAGTAAAGTTGTCAGCACCTTGACTAAAGTCGTTTTGCCGGCGCCATTCGGACCAAATATCGACAGGAAGGCTCCTGCCTCCAGGTCGAAAGTGACATCGTCCAGCGCCTTTCGTGCACCAAAAGTGCGAGATAGTTCGCGGACGCTGACGGCATGGTTGCTGACAGCTCCATCCATATAGAAACTACTTCTTTTTCCGAGAAGGCGCAGGGGCTGGCACGGCCTTTAGCTGTGCGACTTCCGGCTCGCGTCTTGGCCACATCGACCATGTGGCACCCAAACACATCACTCCGAAGCCAAACCATACCCAGGAGATCAACGGATTGATCTTCACGGTCAACACGACCCGGTCATCTTGGACGCCATCGAACACCAGGAAGACATCGCGGAAGAACTCGACCACCACGTCAGCGTGACGCTGTTCCTGTTGTTGGCGGAAGAAGAAGGTCTTGCCCGGCTTGGCGGTTCCAAGCTTTTCCCCTTCCCAATAGATGTCGAAATTGGCCCACGTCTCGGTATCTCCGTTTGGAAGCTCCGCGTTGTCAATTCCCTGGAAGATCAGATCATATCCGCCAACATTGATCTGCGAGCCTGGCACATTTGGAAGGGTGGGACGGGATTCGTCCACATACAAGGAGGAGCCTATCAGGCCGATCACCGTAATTCCTATACCAAGGTGCGTGATATATCCACCCGACTGTATTCTCGCTTTCATGAATATATTGCCGAGTGCGGCCAACGCCGACTCACCTTTCGCGCGCATACGCTTTCGGCTGGCTTCCACGAACAGGTATATGGCCGACGTTATGGCCAAAGCGGCAGCTATGTTACCGACTATCGAATAAAAAATTACCAACCACTCAGGCTCAAGCACAGAAGGGGATCCTACGCGCTGCAAAATGGGAAGCAGCTTGAAGTACCAGATAGCCATCAACGGAACGCTGAGGACCGCCGCGCTGATCGCAGGCCACCTGAAGTGCTTCCAGAAAGTCGCGGTGTCCGTTTTGAGCCAGGAAAGATAGGGACACACCGCCATCAGCAGCACGAAAATGATACCGAATGGATGAGCCAGGGCAT
>JAGXSC010000003.1 GCA_018334075.1 Actinomycetota bacterium | reverse complement strand
AGGGCCAGGCTCGCAAATCCGGCGAGCCGTTTCTTGCTCATCCAGTCGAGACCTGCCTGATTCTTGCCGAATTGCACATGGACACCGCCACACTCAAGGCGGCCCTCTTGCACGATGTTGTGGAGGACAGCTCGGTCGACCTGGGCACGGTGCGCGAACGCTTCGGTGACGAGGTGGCATCTCTTGTCGATGGAGTGACGAAGCTCGGCCGCATCGAATTTGAGTCCCTGACCGAGGCGCAAAGCAACAACATGCGCAAGATGCTCATCGCGATGGCCAAAGATATCCGCGTCATCCTGATCAAGCTGGCCGACAGGCTCCACAACATGCGCACACTCGCCGTCCTGCCTCCCGAGCGCCAGCGCGAGAAGGCCATCGAAACGCTTGAGATATACGCCCCGCTCGCTCACAGGCTGGGCATTTCGAGCATAAAGTGGGAGCTTGAGGATTTGGCGTTTTACTACCTTGAGCCCAAGAAGTTCCATCAAGTCCAAAAAATGGTCGCCGAAAGACGAGCCGCGCGCGAGCTATACCTTGGCGAGGTCATCGATACTCTGAAAAGCGAGCTCTCCTTGGTTGGAATTACCGCCGAGATATCCGGCCGCCCGAAGCACCTCTACAGCATTCACCAGAAGATGTCCCAAAAAGGCAAGGACTTCAACGAGATCTACGACCTGATCGCGCTCCGCATCATCGTGGACTCGGTAAAGGACGTCTACGGTGCGCTTGGCACGGTGCACTCGATATGGAAGCCGGTTCCAGGCCGCTTTAAGGACTATGTGGCCATGCCCAAGTTCAACATGTACCAGTCCCTGCACACTACCGTCATAGGCCCGGCGGGCAGGCCGCTTGAGATACAGATTCGCACCGAGGAGATGCACAGAACCGCAGAGTTCGGCATCGCTGCCCACTGGCGCTACAAGGAAGGCGCCCGCGGCGATCTCGGCTTTGATGAGCGGCTCTCGTGGCTTCGCCAGATGCTCGAGTGGCAAACGGAGCTCAAGGATCCACGCGAGTTCATGGAGGCCCTAAAGATCGACCTGTTCGAGGACGAAGTCTTCGTGTTCACCCCCAAAGGCGACGTAAAGTCCTTGCGCAAGGGCTCCACACCACTGGACTTTGCTTATGCCATCCACACCGAGGTCGGGCATCACTGTGTGGGGGCCAAGGCTAACGGCGCGATAGTCTCTCTCAGCTACGAACTGCAGATGGGCGATCGGGTCGAAATACTTACCAACAAAAGCTCTTGGCCCAGCAGGGACTGGCTGAACGTAGTCAGGACGAGCAGCGCCCGTACCAAGATACGTAACTACTTCTCGAAAGCGAGCAGGGTCGACGATACGGCCAAGGGCAAGGAAGAGCTGCTCAAAGTCATGCGCAAACACGGGCTCGGACTCTCCTCGGCGCCTTCGCTTCGTGCGCTTGAGCAGGTAACCGCCGAGATGAAGCTTCCTTCGACCGAAGATCTGCTGGCACATATCGGCTCCGGAAAGGCCTCGCCCAAGCAGGTAGCGGGCAAGATGCTAAAGCTCATGTCGACCGAGGTCGCGAAAACTGCCGAGGAGCCGGAGGTGCGGGGGATCCCTCTTTCTGAACCCCTGCGCCCAGCAAGGGAGCAAAAGCACCGCAAGAATTCGGTAGGAGTGCGGGTCACGGGAATCGATGAGGTGTTGGTGCGCTTGGCAAGATGCTGCAATCCGGTTCCGGGCGACTCGATATTGGGATTTGTGACTCGCGGCAGGGGAGTTTCGGTTCACAGAGCCGATTGCCCGAACGCGGGGGGCCTTGCCGCTCAGCCCGAACGACTGATAGATGTCGAGTGGGACAGCGGGCAGGGGGCTACCTATCAGGTGGAGATTGTAGTGGAGGCGCTTGACAGGATGCGCCTGCTGCAGGAGGTAACCGCTACACTTGCCGAGGCCGGCGCAAGCATCCTGGCAGCCAACTTCACCGCCTCCAAAGATGGGATATCTACCATGCGCTTCCTCTTTGAGCTCGGAAATATGGATCAACTTCCGGCCTTGCTCAGAGGGGTAAGAGCGATCGACGGCGTATTTGATGCCGCTCGCCCCATGCCGGGGCAGGAAAACAGGAAGAAGAGTGGAAAGTGAAGATAGAAAGACTTATTTTGGGCCCGCTTCAGACCAATTGCTGGCTTGTCTCGGACGGCGCTGGTGGGCCGCTTGTGATCATCGATCCCGCCGATGAGGCCGATGTCGTACTCGCCTCGGTAAAGGACAGGAAAGTCTCGGCGTTGATACTGACTCACGGACACTTCGATCACCTGGCCGCAGCTGGCGAACTGGTAGCCGCGACAGGGGCGGGGCTTCTGGTGCACGTTGCCGACGCGCCTTGGATAACCTCCCCGGCCGGCACCGGCGGCACCGCTTTCGGATTCGAGGTTGCCGCTCCAGCTGCTACCCGCGAGCTTCGGGATGGCGACTTCATTGCCGCGGGGGATCTGAGCTTTGCGGTTCTGCACACTCCCGGTCACACCCCTGGCTGCATCTGCCTTTACGCAGACGGGCATCTTTTCTCGGGAGATACGCTTTTCGCTGGCAGCGTAGGGCGGACGGACTTCCCGAGAGGCGACAGCGAGGCGCTCCTCAACTCCATAGCCCAAAAGATCGCGCCTCTCCCCGCCGATACCGTTGTTCATCCAGGGCACGGGCCGGACACCACCATCAGGCGAGAGCGTACGATCAACCCATTTTTCCCAAGAGGATGAGATTGCGGTTGCCAGGGCTTAGAGACCTAAATGTGGCCGACATTCGGGCAGCAGAGCTAGCAATATGTGGCGATAGGAATTATTATAGTGTCATTAATGACTATTAGTCGGTGAAACGGAGTCGCTGGTTGGAAAATGCGATATATCCGGAACGACAAAATGAGCATCCAATGAGGAGTTCGGTTATCAGCTCTTCTCTTGGATGGGTCAGGGGACGCGCAGCTTACGCCATCGGCGCATGTGTGCTGCTGCTTGCATTATTGCAGGCTTCCGCAATCACCGCGCACGCGAGCACGCCACCCACGGTTCCCTCCAACGTTCAGGCGTCAGCCGGCACCACATCTCCTTTGATCGCGACTGTCACATGGTCTGCCTCCACCGATGATATCGGGGTTACTGGATATCGAGTGTGGCGGGCGTTGACATCTACGGCAACTCCGACGCTGATCGGAAGCACGGTGGGTCTTAGGTTCGATGACATTACAGGTGTCGCCGGACAGAACTATTTTTACGCGGTGAGCGCATTTGACGGTTCGGGGCTTGAGTCTGCGCGCTCCGCGATGGTAGGGCCGGTAAGATCCACCTGGGTACCTCAGCCGCATACCACGTTTGCGGTCGCTCAAAACACTTGCAGGCAATGTCACGTGCCACATCAGGCCGCAACACAAAGGGGCTTGTTCCGCCAGACTGGAGCACCTCCGAGCGAGGCGTCGGTTTGCTATTCATGTCACGACGGCTCGGGTGCGACAACCAATATCAGGACGGGTCCTCAAAACTCATTTGCTCTTGCAAGCGGGCACGCCGTAGAGGAGCGCCTTACGGGTGCGGATCTTACGAATAGCTGTTCCAGCTGTCATGAAGCCCATGCTGATTATTCAACCAACAGGATGTTGCCAAAGCCGTCGATAAACACGACCGCCGTCACACGCGGAAACTCTTGGTGTTTCGCGTGCCACAACAATACCAACGATTGGTTCGGCCCGGGCTACCCGTCTCCGGCCACACCCTCAAAAGACGCCAGTGGTTATCCAGTCAGTGGCAGGTTCTTTGGGCCTACGGCCTACAACAACGTGGCGCTAAACGCGCATGCCTCGATCCCTGCCACCAGATTCCCAGCTACCTCGACCGCAGCTACTGCCACCCTTTTCAGGCAGCGCGGGGATTGTCTGTTCTGTCACGAGTCACATCGCTCGGCGAACAAGTACGACGCGCTACGCGGCACATACCGCCCACCGACGCCAGCGACACTCGCAAGTGATCAGGCGGCGGGCACATACGCCGAAGCTTGCTTCGCCTGCCATGGCGGCGTGACCCAAAGTTATTTCACGACTCGGCCTGTAAACATCAGACAGTTTGTAGTGAACCCCTCACCCGCGCTGACAGTCAATGCGGGACACAGGATCGAGACACCCGGAGGAACGCTGCCGGTAGGCTCCCCCTTGCCTTGCTATAACTGCCACAACCCCCACGGCTCGACGCGTGGCAATGCTTCTTTGATCTCCGATGAGAGAGGGCGGTTGCTTGAGACTTCGACAGCCGCTGGTGTCCGTGCTTTCTGTCTGACCTGCCACGCCACCACCGATGGTTTCGTGTGGAACAGTGTGACCGCGACTTACACGACGGTCAGCGCGACCGAAACTGTCGAGGGTCTTCGACGTGACGGAACCGGCGGAAACAGGCTCAGATTCCCTCCGGCGGCTGGTCATAATCGCGCCGACACACAATCTTGCTATGCGTGTCACGGCCAGGACTACGCCCCAGGCGGCTTCAATGTACACAATCCTTCCGGCGGCGGCTCCGCTGGAGGTATGGCCTGCTACCCATGTCACGCGTTTCAAGACTTCATGGAGGACGGCACAGGCACGGTGACCGGCGCACGCCGCACAGAGAACTTCCATCATGTGCTTGGCGGCGCTGCCGGTGACGGGGACAGAGCCTTTCCCTTCGGCCAGTACCCGACTTCGACGACAGATGTATATTGCTTGAGCTGCCATGTCGATCACGATAGGTTCAACGCGAACAATGCCGCTAACCTGAGGACATCACTTGCGGCTTCGGCGGATGGTACAAACACCGATTTTATCGCGACAACCGGCGGTATCTGCATTGGTTGTCATTCGGTGCAGCTTCCCAAAGATTTTGTCAATCGCCGCGATGATGGCACGCGTTGGACTCCGACGATCACAGCCGCAGTCTATGGCGCCAGCGCTCACAGCTATGTAGTCACATCTACTTTCAATGATGGCAGCATCTTTAGGGGCGATTGCTCCAAATGCCACACCGACCGTCAGCCGAAGCTCTACCAAACGGCCGCCAACAGGTTTGGATTGCACTGGGATCCGTCCAGACGCATATTGGCCGCCTTAGGACGCGGGGTCGTGTCTGATCCATTCGCCGAGGAACGTTTTTGCTTCTCGTGTCACTCGCTTGCCGCTGATGGGATGAAGCCGGTCGCCGGACGTGACTGGTTCGGGTCGGCAGGCCGATCGATGAGCACCACCTCCCAAAACACTTTTCGCGAGTTTACCAGCAGCACCGCCCGCCTGTTTTTCAAGCCGGCGCGAGAGGAGTCCGTAACCGGCAATGTTTCCACAGGCGATCAGGGTCAAACCTACGCGGGCGGCACATGGAGCGTGCGTTCTATGTCTCCGGCCACTTCGTCTGTGGCATTCGAGTCTTTTGATACCGCGACCGTCGCTGTGTCGACAGGGACGCAAAACTGGCGGAGGGTAAGGTTCGTTTCACCGGCCGTAGCGGCGACTGTTTCCGTACCCGCCGCTACGTGGACAGTGTCGATCTTTTCCCGGGAAAGCTCCCTAGAAGCTAATGCATTCATGCTCCCGTTTATCTATGTTTGGCGTGCGGATAACCTCACGAGGGTGAACATAGTAGCTCCCACCCGTATCGGGGCCGAGTTCGTGACAACTGCTTTACCGGGAGGAGTTCAGACGGTAGCTACGCCGGCAGGTGCGGCGGTAGAGCTTCGTCCCGGTGACAAAGTCATCATGGATCTTGCCGTTCGGACGGATACGGTCACAGCTGCGGGCAGCTACGCCATGACCTATTCGTGGGGACTTGGCGCCCAAGGGTCCTTGCTCGCGCCTGCTACCATCACATGGCAGGTACCCGTTTTCGGGCATCGCGTCGCCGCGTTCCAGGGACTTAGCCGGCCCTCACTTATGGATGAGACGCCCGCGTATTTGAGCACCAACAAACATGTCGAGTGCGAGGACTGTCACAACCCGCACGCCGCAGGAAATGTGTCTCGCGTATGGGCTGGGGCCAACACCAACAGGATAGGTGCCGGGTCTCCGCTTGCGGGAGTGTTTGGAAGGGCTCCGAGTTATCCAGCTACCACAGCCGATAGTGCCACGCTTGCCTCGCGATGGGTGACCCCCACAGCGTATTCGACTGTGGTGACCTCCACCTTCGAGTACCAGATATGCTTTAGATGCCATTCGGGCGCGAACCCAGGGTTCATCGAAAACTGGGGCCCCACCGATCCCGCCAAGACATGGACGAATGTCGCGTTGGAGTTCAATCCGGACAACGCCGCATTTCATCCTGTAGTAAGCCGCGTGAACACCACATCGGCCCCTGGTAGAACCCGTCCCGTCAGGCAGCCCACCCACATGAGGCCTCCCTGGGATCGTCCGCATACCTTAGGCGGAGTGGGCGTCCAGACGATGACCTGCTCTGACTGCCACCGCTCCAATATCATGACCGCGACCTCCCAAGGGCCACATGGCTCGGCGATCAGACATATTTTGCGCGGGACGTGGCCGACCAGGCGCGCGGACGGCGAAGGCGTGAACCCCTCGGCGGATATGTGGTTTACTGCTGGAGGCGCGGACTACACAGGGTTGTTATGCAATATTTGTCACAATATGGATGTCGTTGACGACCTTTTCGCGGCTCATAGTCGCGCCGACAAACGAGGCAACCCTTACGGGATATGCATAAACTGTCACATCACCGTACCGCATGGCGGCGCCCTTCACGGGCTTATCGGCGACGGCGGCGGTACTGTTAGCACAATGCCCGATCGCTACGCGTATCAGGGCAACAAAGCTAATATGCAAATGTGGTCCTACGGTGGTGACCCCAACCGTCGGGTCTCCTGCCTGACGGCTAACTCCGTAATGTGCGGTAGTGGGCACGCGAGTGCAGCAGGAGGGTGGAACTGGTGAGACTCTTACGTGCTTTTTGGTAGACAAAGCGCCGGCAGGGATCGTACTGTGGTCGGCTGGCTCAGGATCCACCTGCTTCATCCCAAGGCCATCATAGCTGTTATGCTTTTCGCCGGAATCGCGATGATGGTCGGTCTCGTGGTGCCGCAATCGCCGGTGGTCTCGCAAAATCCGGCCGTTGAGTTACTTGGGCTGAATCGTGTTTTCACAATGTGGTGGCTCGAGGTTATCGCCGCAATCGCCTCACTGCAATTGTTCGCGGCGACAGTCATTATGATCAGACGCGACTTTCGGCGACTGACAAGGGAGATAGGTCCGGCGTCCGCGTATCGATTTAGTGTCGCGTCCCCAGAGGACCTATCCAGTGCCTTATCGCAGCTTGGGTACGTTCGGCTTCGCAAGTCAACGAAGACTACCAGATTCGTCTGTCACCCCTGGGGGCTTGTAGGTCCTTCTTTGCTGCACTTTGGCATGTGTGTCACGGTGGTATCGGTGTTGCTGGTCGCTCTGACCAACAGTTCTGGGCTCATGGAGTTTTTCGAGGGCGAACCTCCCATGCCAGAGGGCACACCGCTTGAGGTTCCTCAGCAGGGATTACTTGCCGATCCGCCTGTGCTACCTGGCGATTTTGGCTTGCGGGAGCTGCAGATAACTTATTGGGAAAATGGTCAGCCGCGCACGATTATCGGCGATTATTCCCTTACGGTTGACGGCAGGCAGACGCTGGTTGAGCTGGTGGTCAATGAGCCGCGCATGATAGACGGGGTCCGCTACTTTCAAGAACACCGCGTAGGCTACGCCTTCGCACTTACTGTGACGGCCGGAGAAGAAGCTACACTGCATCGACTCGACATGCCGCTGCCTCCCTCCCAAAAGGAGCCGTCGTACCTTGACACCGATCTTGGAAACGGAGACCTGTTGCAGGCCAAGGTCTATCACGACCCACAAGTTCCTGGAGGCTCGCCGGAGTTGGTATTGCGCCTTAAGCGCGCAGGTCAAGTGATCGGCCAGCAATCCTTCGCGCAGACGTCGCACGCGATGGTCGGAGATATCGACGTGAGGATTGACGCGATGAGACGCTTTTCAACGGTATCTTTCGATCGCAGCATCGGCTACGAGCCCATGTTCTTCAGTTTCGTGGTGATATTTATCGGCTCACTGCTGGTGTACCTGACTCCGTCTCGGGAGATTACGCTTATCAAGCACGAGGATGGTACCGTTGTCGCATATTGGCACGCGGCGCGCTTTGCTAATCTGTATATCGAAGAGTACAACAAACTTCAGACGGCGGCGGAAGCTAAGGAAAGCGTATGACGGAGTTACTACTTGCGGCAGACCCGGTACTACACCTGTTAGCGGCGGTGGGCTATTTGCTTGCGTTCGTCTTTTTGTTGTTGCAGACGCGTTTCGGTTTCAAGGTTGGCAAAGTTGCCATGTGGGTCGGAGTTTTCGCGCTTGCCGTCCATCTGGCGGGAATGATCGCGCGATGGGTGGCTTTGGATCATGTGCCGGTCGTCACTATGTATGACAACCTTTCCTGGTACGCGCTTGCAACCGCGGCTATAGGGTCGTATTTGATGGTTTACCGCCCGTCTCTCTCGCAGATAGGTCTTGCGCTGTACCCTGCGGCGTTCGCGACGCTGGTATGGGGGCTCTACACCGGGCCGAGGGTTGAAAACCTGCCTCCCACCTTTTCCGGGATCTGGTTTATTATGCACATCGCGTTTTACTACGTCTCTTTTGGTGCCTCCGTGGCCGCACTAGGCGCTTCCGTGCTGTGCCTTGTGTGGAAACGCCTGAAGCCAGACGTGATGGAGCGCATGGGTGATCTGGAGCAGCTCGACAGGTTTGCATACCGGTATGTGGGCATTACATTTGCGTTTTGGGGGTTTGGAATGCTTACCGGAGCGGTTTGGGCGTTCAGCGCCTGGGGTCGCTATTGGGCTTGGGATCCGATAGAGACGTGGTCACTTGTCACCTGGCTCATCTTGGGATTGTACCTCCACCTGCGCAGGTTTTACGCTTGGAAGGGCGCCAAGACAGCATGGCTCTACCTTTTATCATTCGCGTTCGTGCTCATCTCACTCTTCGCCTCGTCCCTCTTCTTCGACACCTTGCATGCGGTGTATTTCCAATGAAGAGGCTTATCTTGTCGATACTGCTGCTATCGGCGGCGTTTTCAATTACCGGATGCGGTATCATGCCGCGCTCCGAGGCCGATGAGGCCTTGGCTGTCAGACAAACCGTCATGGCGTATACCGAGGCGCTTGCTCGTGGTTTCGAAACCCTGGACATGAACGCGCTAAATCAGGTCGCCACCGAAGAGCAGGCCACACGAGCCTTCTTCCTCATGGCGGCGCTCGGCGAATCGCGTGTCAGGATGGTTTCTGAACTACAAGATATTGAGGTTGGCGAGGTTACGTTCCCGCAAGAAGGGCAAGCGAGCGTCACGACCACCGAGACTTGGGATTACGACCACATCTCGGTCGATACCACTGAGACGGTTCGCTCCGAGCGGGGCGTGGTGTACCGCTTGCGTTACGACCTTGCGCTTACGGACGATCGATGGTTCGTCACCAACGTCACCTCCCTTGACGAGCTGCCCGAAAGCGAGGAGTCCACACCCTCGGCAAGTGAGACTCAAACCCCATGACAGCGATCATTATCATCATCAACAACTATCTGCACGATGTCGCCACAGCCGTGTTGATTGCGACCGCGACGGTGCTGTGGGCTCTTGATCGCGCGGTTTCAAAAGATTCCGTCGACCTGAAAGTGCTTGAAGCGGCGTATCCTCGGCTAAAAGTAATCGCCTGGGCCGCGGTTGCATGGATTGTGGTCGGCGGCATACCCAGAACCATATTTTTCACTCGCTTTGAGTGGGATCCGGCGGTCGTCAAAGGAATCGTGCCCGCGCTCATCGTCAAGCACGTGCTGATGACGGCAGGAATCGTCATCGGCGGAATCTGGTGGCTTCGCATCGGCAAGCGGCTTTCGCGCAAGTAGCGAGCAAGTAGCCCGCGGCGGTTTCATCGGATACACTTACACGGCTTATAACGACTTTGTGCAGAAAGGCGCCGTGAACATCGATGGATTTCCGCGCACCCAAGGGTACCGAGGACCTGTTGCCTGACGCCGCTCGCGCCTGGGAGCGACTTGCCGGAATCGCGCAGGAGCTCTTTTCGCGCTACGGTTATTCGCCGCTCTACACTCCTCTTTTTGAGCACACGGAGGTCTTTGCCCGCGGAATCGGGGATGCCACCGACATCGTGTCCAAGCAGATGTACACCTTTTTGGATAAGGGTGAGCCGCCGAATTCGCTTACCCTGCGGCCGGAAGGCACCGCGAGCGCGGTCAGAGCGGCCGTGCAGCATAACCTTGTGCCTCAGGGCGGCTTGGCCAAGCTCTATTACATGGGTCCGATGTTTCGCTATGAGCGGCCGCAAAAAGGTCGCATGCGCCAATTCTGGCAGATAGGAGTCGAAGCGCTCGGGGCGTTTGGTCCGGGCATCGACGCCGAGGTGATCGCGTTACTTATGCGCTTCTTTCAAGCCGCCGGCATTCCGTTCGACTCCATGCGGCTTCTTCTCAACTCCATGGGCGACGAGGCATGTCGCCCCGCGTACCGCGAGTCGATCGCTGGATATATCGCCGAGAACGTCGCGCACCTTTGTGACGAATGCGCAAGACGCGCCGAGTCAAACCCCCTTCGAGCCTTTGACTGTAAGAACGCTGCTTGCGTAGATGTGATGTCGGCGGCTCCGGTTTTGCGCGACAGGCTATGTGAGGAATGCACAGTGCATTTCGCCGCTGTCAAGAGCTGTCTGGATGATCTGGGGATACCCTATACAGAAGATTCGCGGCTGGTAAGGGGATTGGATTACTACACCCGCACAGTCTTTGAGGTGCAAGTTGACGCAGGTTTAGGCTCGCAAAACGCTATCGGGGGAGGCGGACGTTACGACCGCCTGACCGAGCTTTTTGGCGGCAGGCCCACGCCTGGCCTTGGTTTCGCGCTCGGGTTCGAGCGGACCTTGCTTGCGCTTGCGGCGCTAAAGGTAAATATGGGGGCCGCTTTGCCCGTGCAGGTGTTCGTGGCGCGCGTCGACGAGAGCGTCTTTCAGCTGGCCTTCTCCCTCGCACAGCGTATTCGCGATTGCGGGCTGATTGCGGAGATCGACCATTTGGATCGCTCGCTCAAGGCGCAGTTCAAGCATGCTGACAGGCTTGGCGCGCGACTTACCGTGGTCGTGGGGCCTGCCGAGGCCGCCGAAGGCAAGGTGACGCTGCGCGACATGGTCACAAAAGCCGAGTCACGCGTTGCAATCGAGGAGTTGTCCTCGGCGGTTATAAAACTTCTGAACTCCAGCGAAAGGGTATGACCGATGTTCGACGCCCGTTATTCCTCGCGCTCGCACACGTGCGGAGAGCTCCGTCTGGCCGATGTGGGCGCGACTGTTACGCTTGCCGGCTGGGTTCACCGCCGCCGCGATCATGGCGGCCTTCTCTTCATGGACCTGCGCGACCGCAGCGGGTTCGTGCAGTGCGTCTTTGCGCCCGATGTGCCCGACGCGTTCGAGACGGCGGAACGGCTGCGACCGGAGTGGGTTGTCGAGATCCGCGGTAAGGTACGCCCGCGTCCGCCAGGCACCGAAAACTCGAACCTTCTCACCGGCGAAATCGAGGTCGAGGTAGGTTCAGTGACCGTGCTCAACACCTCGGAGACACCCGTTTTCGAGATCGCCGAGACCACCGAGGCCGATGAGCTTACTCGCATGCGCTGGCGCTATTTGGACATGCGCCGCCCAGAGATGCTCTCCGCGCTGGTGCTGCGCGACAAGGTCGCCCAGGGCTTTCGCAAAAGCCTCGCTGAGCGGGGGTTTATGGAGGTCGAAACACCGATCCTGACGAAGTCCACTCCGGAAGGCGCGCGCGATTTCATCGTGCCCAGCCGCTTGAATCCCGGTGCCTTTTACGCGCTCCCGCAATCACCTCAGCTTTTCAAGCAGCTGCTGATGGTGGGCGGCATCGAGCGCTACTACCAGATCGCGCGATGTTTCCGCGACGAGGATCTGCGTGCTGACCGCCAGCCAGAGTTCACTCAGGTCGACATCGAGATGAGCTTCGCTTCCCAGGAAGATGTTCTCTCCATGATGGAGGACGTCCTGGCCGAAGTCATGGAAGAGTGCGGCGTGACGTGGCCGCGGCGGATCGAGCGCATAACACATGCAGAGGCGATGAACCGCTTCGGCACCGATCGTCCGGACACACGTTTTGGCATGACACTTGTCGAGGTGGGCGAGATCTTCTCCGCAAGCCAGTTCAAGGTGTTCGCGTCCGCGCTTGCCTCGGGAGGAGTTATCAAGGCGATCGTCGCCAAGGGTTGCGGTGATTTCAGCCGAGGAAAGATTGACGCGCTTGGGCAAGTGGCTCTCGACTCTGGCGCGAAGGGCCTTGCCTGGATCGCGCTTACCAGTGAAGGCGATCTCCGCTCACCGATAGCCAAGTTCATCAGCCCGGAAGAGATGGAATCGCTGCGAAAGGCGCTTGCTGCCGAGCCGGGCGATCTGATCCTGCTCGTCGCGGACGCGCGCGAGGTCGCTAACGAGGTTCTCGGCGTGCTGCGCCTTCGGCTTGCCGAAGACCTCGGGCTCTCAAAAGATGAGCTCCGCCCGCTTTGGGTGGTGGATTTTCCGCTTCTTGCGTTCGACGCCGAGGAGAAGCGCTGGTCGGCAAATCATCACCCGTTCACCCGCCCCTTCGCCGAGCACATCGATATGTTACGGTCTGATCCGGGCTCGGTGTTGTCGTACAGCTATGACCTGGTGCTAAACGGCGTCGAGATCGGCGGCGGCACACTAAGAGTTCACGACGCCAGGCTTCAGGAGGAGATATTGGCGCTTCTCGGCCTTACCGCCGAGGAGATCAAGGAAAAGTTCGGGTTTCTTCTCGAAGCTCTGTCGCTAGGTGCGCCGCCACACGGCGGAATCGCGCTTGGTTTCGATAGGCTTGTGATGATTTTGGCAGGCGCCACTTCCATTCGTGACGTGATCGCGTTTCCCAAGACTTCGTCGGGCGCGTGCCCGCTTACCGGCGCGCCGGACATGGTGTCGCCGCGGCAGTTGAACGAGGTTCACCTAAGGGTCGACTAAAGGAGAGTTGGGCGGTAAACTATATGCGGGCTTCGCCTTGCGCGTGGTTCCGGCAATATAGCGGTCGTACCAACACTTCAGAATAGGGAGCCTCACCATTCCGCGGCAGACAGGGATCCCCACCAAAAGGGGGAAGCTGAAAACTTGCGGTGCGGGCACCCACCTGCGAGAGCAGGTTCACCGCGTCGGCCACGTACAAGGCGGGCCTATATATGGCCATCAGCACGGAGGAAGCAGATGAGCAGACTTATTGCAGTAGTACTTGTAGCAATGTTAGCGCTAGTTGTCGCTGGCTGTGCTCCGGCTGAGGAGCCTCCAGCCGATCAGCCGCCGCCAGACGCAGCGGCCCCGGCCCCTGTGGCTCCAGTGGAAGGGACTGAGGCTGCCGAAGGGAACGTACTCTCTCCACGTCCAGAGCAGGCTTTTGTGCCTTTCCCAACCGATGATACTCTGGTGCCCCAGGAGATTTTGGACCGCGTCGAGACCAAGCAGCCGATGTTGATTTTCTTCTACGACACCACTCAGCTGACAACGAATGACCAGCGCTCGGCGATCGATGCTGCACTGGCCGATCACCGCGGCCTCATCGATCTAATCGCGTTTGATGTCGGCAAATACGTTGTGACAAACGCGGTCGGTGAGATCACCGCAAAGCCTGAGCTGCTCGAAGATCCCACAACCGAAAAGGTCGCGAGACTCATCTCGAGCGGCAACCTCAACATCACCCATACTCCCTATATAGTGTTCGTCGATGGTCAAGGTCACATTACGCATCGCTATAGCGGCTACGTCGACGAGAGCCTCATCACGCGCGAAATTCTCCGGGCGACTCAGTAGTTGTCCTGTGGAAGCCCCCGAGGTACTACAGATCGTTTTGCTGGTAGTCGCCATTCTTCTCTGCGGCATGGCCGGCTGGGCGCTTTGGGTAGCCGTGGGGCTTATGCGCTCCCTCAAGGCAGGCTTCGAAGATATCCGCTCACGCCTAGTTCCGATGTTGGACAAGGCCGACATTACGCTTGACGCCATTAACGCCGAGCTACTTAGGATCGACGCGGTGGTCTCCCGATTCGAGAGCGTCAGCGATAAGGTGGCTTCGACGACGCATGCGGTTCAGGAAGCGGTCAATGCCCCAATGGAAGCCCTTTCGTCTTTCGGAGGCGGAGTTCTCGGCACGATCATGAAGTGGCGTCGCTGGAGGAAAGGGCGCTAGGGCCATCGCGCTCGCTGCGCAACCAGCATGACCATCGGAGGAAAAATGCGACACGACACGATTACCCTGACGCTTCCCGCCGCACCCGAGTACGCGAGGACGGTCAGGATGACTGCCTCGGCGTTGGTGAGTCGGACTAGTCTTTCTTACGAAGGCGTGGAGGACGTGCGCATAGCTGCCGAGGAGGTCTTCGTCTACGCCTCCGAGTGCGCGGGGTACGAAGGTCAGGTCACGCTTGAGTTCAGTCGAGGAGTCGACTGCTTCGAAATAAGAGTGCGGCTCGGAAACGAGATTCGAGCCACCGATGAGGAAGACGAGCGCCGCACGGCTTACGCCACCTTCATCCTTCAATCTGTCTGTGACCGCTTTGAGATCTATACCGATCTAGACGGTGAGCATTTGCGGATTGCGAAGAACTTGCCGGTGGAGCCGGGCGATGAGGAGAGGTAAGGGTTCCAGCAGGGAATCGCGCGGCAGGTACCAGCCCTGGGATCGGAAACTCACGCGCGTGCTCTTGACTCGCTATCGCGAAAACAGCGACGAAGATGCCCGAGACGAGCTTGTCGAGATGTACCTGGGCCTTGTGCGCTATCTGGCTACCAGGTTCATCAACCGCGGTGAGCCTTTGGACGATCTTATCCAGGTCGGCACGATCGGCCTACTCAAGTCTATTGACCGGTTCGACCTCACCCGGCCGGTGGAGTTTACGACCTATGCCACGCCGACGATAATCGGCGAGATAAAGCGGTACTTTCGCGATAAGGGATGGGCAGTCAGGGTTCCTCGGCGATTGCAAGAGCTCTCACTAAAGGTCAACTATGCCGTTGATGCAATGACCCAGGAGTATCAGCGATCCCCGACTATAGACGAGATCGCAGCTTACCTCGGAGTATCAAGTGAGATGGTTTTGGAGGCAATGGAGATATCTGAGGCGTATAATTTTGTGCCTTTGGACATTGACAGGCTGACGGATGAAGCCGAGGATTTGGATAATGTGGATCAAGCTGAAGAGGACGACTCGATCGTAAGGATAATCGAGGACAGGAACGTGCTGTCTTTTGCGTTCAAGAAGCTAACTCCGCTGGAACGAAAGGTTGTATTTTTTCGATTTTTCAAGGGAATGACTCAGGGTGAAATAGCAACTCATCTCGGGGTGTCGCAGATTAGGGTCTCGAGAATATTACGCCGTGCCCTCGAGATTATTCGGGAGAATACGGCTAGAGAGGTTTGATGAGCGCATGATGGCTGAAAAACGTGAATCGCTAGTCAGAGGGGCCTTGCTTATCTGGGCTCTTATCGGCGCGGCGATCCTTGCTGCAGGTATCATCTGGCTGGCTGCGAGAATCTCTGCCGCCCTGGTTCCCTTTGTCGTTGCCGCCCTGGTGGTCTTCATGTTGCGAAGGCCGGTCGCGAGGCTTTCCGCCAATGGACTGTCGAGAGGGAAGGCCATCGGCATTTGTTACCTGATAGCCGCGTCGGTGCTGACACTATCGGGGCTCTTTGTGATTCCACCCCTGGTAGAGCAGGCACGAGAGTTTATCTCGGCGTTTCCAAAATATCTCGAATACGCGAGCCAGCTGTGGTTCAGGTTGCAGGCTCAATATACCGATATGGCTATTCCTGATTGGCTGAGAGACGCTGTGCTCGTGGCGAGGGATACAATCTCAGCCCAGCTTGGTGACTGGTCGCGAATGCTGGCAGCAGGAGTGCTCGGCGTTGGCGGCAGGGCGGTCGGGTTTGTGATCAATCTATTCCTTGCTCTGGTGCTGGCGTTCTTTGTCCTCCGAGACCTTCCGATATTCAAGGATGAGATATTGAGGTTGGCCGGCGGCGCTGAGGGGCGTCAGGACGCCACCGAGGTTTTTGGTCGCATCACCAGGGTAGTTGAAGGGTGGATGCGCGGGCAGGGCACCATCGCTGTCATTGTCGGTGTATTGACCTGGGTGGGCCTTGAGGTGCTGGGCGTGCCCTATGCGGCGATCATCGGCGTGATCGCAGGCATCACCAACCTGATCCCTTACCTCGGACCGATAGTCGGCGGCGCTGTTGCGGCTATTGCGGCGGCCTTCGTCAGCCCGATGCATGTGCTCTATGCGGTGCTGTGGATTGTGGCGTTGCAGCAGCTGGAATCGTTGTTCTTGCAGCCTCGCATCATGTCGGACAGGATAAATGTACATCCCGCACTCATCATATTTTCGCTCCTCGTGGGAGCACAGGTAGCAGGGTTTGTCGGGATGCTGTTTGCGATGCCGGTTGCAGGTATACTTAGCGCACTTTTTGTGTACTACTTTGAGAAGCATACTGACTCTCAGTTGGCTACCGAGCATGGAGCGCTCTTCCGCAAGGCGAGCTGCGAGTCGGAGCCTGATGACTCGGATGAGCCGAACGAGGCCGCCGAAGCTCTCGAAGCGAGTGTGAATGATGTAACCGATGAGGAGCGCAAATAATTGAAATCCGCTGAAATTCGCGAGGCGTACCTTTCATTTTTCGAGAAGAAGCAAGCCAGGCGTTTGCCTTCGAGCTCCCTTGTGCCCGATGACCCCTCGTTGCTTTTCACCAGCGCCGGTATGGTGCAGTTTAAGCCCGTTTTTCTCGGAGTGAAGGATCTGGGATTTAAAAGGGCGGTCACATGCCAGAAATGCCTGCGAACTACAGACATCGAGATCATCGGGGCAACGGGCAGGCATCACAGCTTCTTCGAAATGCTCGGCAACTTCAGTTTTGGTGATTACTTCAAAAGCGAGGCGTGTGCGTGGGCTTACGAGTTTTCCACCGAGGTGCTCAAGCTGGACCCGGATCGCCTGTGGTATTCGATCTTCGAGGATGACGATGAGGCGGCGAAGATTTGGCGAGAGGAAGTGGGTGTGCCGGGCGATCGGATAGTCCGGCTCGGCGAGAAGGACAACTTCTGGTCGGCAGGACCCACGGGGCCATGCGGGCCATGTTCCGAGCTCTACTACGATCAGGGCGAAGAGGTCGGCTGCGGCAGCGAGGAGTGCCTACCCGGGTGTGATTGCGACCGCTTTCTGGAGTACTGGAACCTCGTGTTTATGCAGTACGATCGCGACGAGGACGGCGTTTTGACCCCGTTGCCGAATAAGAGCATCGACACCGGTATGGGCCTTGAGCGCGTTGCTGCGATCATGCAAAAGGTTCCCTCGAACTTCGAAACCGACGATCTGCGAGCGATAATGTCCGTCGCAGAGGAGCTCACCGGTGCGAGCTACGGTCACGACGAGAAGACAGACAAGGGGCTGCGGATACTGACCGACCACGCTCGTGCGGTTACCTTTATGGTCGCCGACGGAGTGCTGCCATCGAACGAAGGCCGCGGATACGTGTTGCGCCGTCTACTCAGGCGCGCGGTCAGGCACGCGCGACTTCTCGGCAGGTCAGAGCCGCTGATGGAGCGCCTGGTGGACACCACGGTTGCCCGCTTCGGATCCGCGTACCCCGAGATTGTCGAGCACCACGAGCTCATCTCCGGGATATGCGGGGCAGAGGAGGCCCGTTTCTCCGAGACCCTGCGACAGGGGCTTGTCCTGCTCGGCGAGCAAGCCGAGAGGATGAGCGCGGCCGGGTCCTCGCTTCTCGATGGGCGCACCGCTTTTTTGCTTCATGACACCTACGGTTTCCCGATCGAGCTGACCGCCGAGATACTCGCCGAGCAGGGGATGTCCGTGGAGATGGAGTCTTTTCAGACACAGATGGCGGCCCAGCGCGAGCGTGCTCGCTCGGCGGTCAAAGACGAGTCGTGGGCGGGGATGGCCGAAGAGTACGCAGCGGTCCTGTCACAGACAGGTGCGACTGATTTCGTCGGCTGGAGCGAGGATGAGGCTACAGCGACGGTGATCGCGATCGTCAGCGACGGCAAGCGGGTCGAGACGGTTTCCGCCGGACAGGCCGCCGAGATCGTTCTCGACAGGACCCCGTTCTATGGCGAGCAAGGTGGCCAGGTGGGAGACATCGGTGTTTTGATCTCGGCGGAAAACGGAGCCGCGAGTTTCGAGGTCACGGATACCCGACTTCCGCTAGAAGAGATTACGGTGCATGTTGGTACCGTTGCGCATGGGAGTCTGTCTACAGGTGACAAGGTCAAGGCCTCTATCGATATGCCGCGGCGCGAGCGCATCCGCCGGAACCACACGGCGACTCACATCCTGCATTGGGCGCTTCGCCTCGTGCTCGGAGATCATGTGAAGCAGGCGGGATCATACGTCGCACCCGAGCGAATGCGCTTCGATTTCACGCACTTCGAGGCGCCTGGAGCTGAAGTTTTGGCCAAGGTTGAGCGCATGGTAAACGCGAAGATCATGGAGAACCATCCGGTTCGGGCCTATGAGACCTCCCTTTCCTCGGCACGTGAATCTGGAGTCACCGCTCTGTTTGGCGAGAAATACAAGGACTTTGTTCGCGTGCTTGAAGTCGGTAACTTCTCCAAGGAGCTTTGCGGAGGCACGCATGTTGCCAGAACGAGCGAGATTGGCCTGCTTAGAATTGTCTCGGAAAGCTCGGTTGGCGCGAACCTGCGTCGCATCGAGGCGGTTACGAGCTTTGACGCACTCGACCTCGTCGATAGCGATGGCAGCGAGCTAAGGCGTGTTGCCGGGCTGCTAAACGTTTCCCGACACGATGTTTTCGACCGCATCAGTGCCCTAATCGCGCGGCTAAAAGACTCTGAAGCCGCTGCTAAGCGCGCTGCAGGAGCAGGCGTTTCCGACCAAGAGCTGGAGCGTATGGTGGCCGAGGCTATCGATGCAGGCTATCAGCTCATCGTGGCGAGGGTTCCTGATCAGGGATCCGATGGACTTAGGGAAGTTTGGGATCGCCTGAAGGCGCACACGGGTGATTCCGGCGCAGCGGTGCTGGCCACCGCCGATCCCGAAACCGGCGCCCCGCTGCTGCTTGCGGCAGGCAGCTCCGCTGCGATTGCTGCGGGCTTCG
>JAGXSC010000002.1 GCA_018334075.1 Actinomycetota bacterium | reverse complement strand
TCTTGTTTTGCAACTACAGCACGGAATGAAGTACCTACTGGGACAGCATCTAGACCAAATGGCTGGTCAGCCCATACGAATACGGTGTCTGCATCAGCAGCGGCAGCAGCTTCTGTCAGGTCATCGGCAATAACGGAACCGAACTGAAGAGTCGCAGTCATTGTCAGGCTAACCTCGCGGAAAGCGTGACCAATGTCACTACCCATTACATAACCCAGAACTAGATCTGAGTAGTAAGGCATACGGCGGTCAGTTGGCACATAAGCTTGTTTTGGCATTGTTTACCTTCCTTATTATTTAGATTGTTTTGCTTTAAGAACAGCAGCAATAGCTTTAACTTTTTCTACACCATCTTTCGGAGCTTCAGCCTTGCGGTCAGAACCTTTTTCGGAGGCAAATTCAGCTTTTACTTTTTCAATTTCTTCATGAGCTTTGTTGAGCATTTCAATAAAGATTACAGAATTGTCAGTATCAGCCATCAGAGCTTTTACAACTTCTTCTACTTTATCTTCTTCAACGAAGCCGAAACCTTTTACTACATCTTCATATGCAGTTTTAATACGTTTCTGTTCTGCTTTTTCCACTGCCTCAAGACGTTCATTTGCTTGTTTCAGAGATTTAGCCAGTTCTTCTTTTTCCTGATCTTTCTCTTTGGTTGCATCAGCAATCAGAGACTTCAGCATTTCTTGTGCTTCTGCACTTTTCAGTAATTCATTAAGATCCACGATATTGGCTCCTTGTTTTTTAGTGATTTTTCCAGAGGAGTTCCCCTCTAGATTTTCTTTATCCTCTGATCCAATCACAGAGTTTTTATTTTCCATAGATTTAATAATGTCTGGGACATCATTATCTGGAAAGAATTTTTTATATGCTTTACGAACTTTAGCTTTAACTGCCGGAAGATCCTCTTCAGGAATTTCAACTTTCTGTCCTCTAAAACCTTTACCTAATGCAGCAACAGCAGCAGATGTATGTCTTGCATCATCAATGCGTAGTTTCCAAGTAGAAGGTTTTTCTTTGTCTGGTGTATAAGCATAATCAGAAGCACTCAGCGTTGAACTACCAACTTTCTTAGTAGCAGCTTTGATGACTTCTTTGGTAGCTTGTTGTTTTAGTGATTTGGTTAACATGTTATAGACATCTTCTTCCATAGAATCCATAAGATCTTCTGAAACTAAAATGTCATCACCAATCACAACATAATCCTGAATAGGAACTACTGGATCAGCAACATCACTAACTTCAACATTTGTACCATCTGATGTATATTTAACTGAGTAAGTACCAGACTCTGTATTAAAAATAGCTACAGTATCGTTCCAATCTGATACCCAGATATAATCATATTTATCTACAAACTGTTTATCTCTAATTTTTTGATTAAGCATGTTTCTAAGATCATTAGCATACATAGCTTTCTCAATGTCTGTAGTATCTTCACCAAGTTCTTTTAACTTAGTGATAAGTTCTTTATTGATTTCTGTGTTGTCTGCTTTGAAAAGAAGTGGTTTATTATAGCCGGAAGCTGCACCACCTTGGAAGTCAAATGTCAGTGCAATATGTGCACCAAGACTATCCTCTGATTCTTCAAAGTCAAAACTAACATCTTCTAAATAAGTGTTAAGTTCTGGCATTATTTCTCCACTTTCTTCCGTCTACCTTGAGCACCAATAGAGATGCCTTTAAAGACGCCATCTTTCCTTTTCTGGAAAAGTTCTGGGTCATGGAATTTTAATTTGACAAGTGGCAGACCTTCTTTTACAGTCTCTTCTCCAATAATACAATCGCATTCATTAACCCAAGCTTTCACAGGGGAGAACTTATCAGTATTAACTGCGTGACCAAAGTTTCCTTTAATTTTAGTAATATTGGAATTGAAATTATCTACCATCTTACGAATTTCAACTTCTGTCATCCCTTCGCCATGAGCATCTGCTTCAAATGGAGCACAGTATAAAACTTCTATACTTTCCATTTTCTCATCTTCAAATTTCTTAATGATTGGGAGATTTTCATTAGAAGGTTTTTCTGTGGAATTTTTTAATTCATCTTCAGAAGTCGTGTCGAGAAATTTTTTAAATAGCTCAACAAGAGATTCTTTGTTAAACAAAGGTTCCTCCAAAAGTTAGTTACCTTCTCTAATACTTATTTTATAGTATTATTTTTATAATGTCAACACTATTAGATTAGAAAAGTATATTTTATTTAATAATTTAAAAACTATTAGTATGAAAATCACCTTCCTTGGTGAAATTTTTACGCAGCATTCTCATTATTCATTGTTGATGTATCTAATGTTGCTGTAGTCTTTGCTGTTCCATTTCCTGTTGTACCTTGAGCCATCCCATCACCAGATCTACTTGTTGACGCTGGAACATTACTAGCAATAAATTCAGCAGCTTTATCAGGGTCAGACAATACATCATCAGGAATTCTATATTTAAATCCACACATAGCAAGCATTTCATTCATTGTTTCAACATTCAGCGGGATTGCTCCTACTGCAACTACACGTTGAATCATTTTAGAATTACCTTCAATATCAGGATCACCAACATCACCAGGTTCAAACACTGGCATTTCTTCATCAGTTAAATAAATTCCATTAAGAGCTAACAGTTGCGGGATAAGATCTTTGTTGATAACTTCAGAAATACCTTTTACATCATGTTCAATAAACTGTGAATGCAATGTTTGTTTATTATCACTTAAAGAATATGAACCAGTCTCGCTGTTACCCATAATAAGAAAACCAGCACCAAAACTGTCATAGATTTCCTTTTTACGTTGTTCTTTTAATACTGTCGTATCGAACTGTTTACCTGAACCATCAATACCAAGGAATTTAATTTCATATTGTGGTGCAGTACTTTGGTCATGAAGATCCGAAGGGATAATCATGTAAGCTTGTTCACCTGCGTGAAGATTGGCAAGGTTTGATTTTAAAGTCTCAATACTCATTGCTTCATCACTATTCGGGTCAACTGCTGCACGATTAAGGATATCTGTTGGGACTTTTAATACTGGTGTACCACCAAGGTCTTTACCTACACCAACAACCTCATACTCAGAGATAAGTGTTTTCTCTTTCCATGTAATATAAATTGACGACAGTGGAGAAACACCTACTGGGTTTGAATCAGTAATTTGTTCACCAAAAAGCATAAACTTATTTCGTGGAATATAGATCTCACCAACAAGACTTACGTCTGTTGATGCAGTGAATGTAGTTTTATTTGGAATAACCTGATAGACACCAAGAACATCCCTACCATCATCTGAATACTTAAAGGGTTTATTTCTTCTGAGTGTTGATTGTGGCCTAGAAGCCAATTTCTTTATTTTATAATTTCCACTATATTCACCAGAAGTAACTTTTGTGAAAACTTTTTCTAAAACTGAGAAACCATAGACTTTATAGGTAAGAGCTTCTCTGGCTACTTGTCTTAATGTTTGAGAGTCCATGTTCTTTAAACACCAATCTACAAACTTAGCAGCTTTTTCAGATTTCTTATTACCTTTCTTAAATGTAACCTCAAACTCATCAAAAGCCCTTTCTACAAAAAGATAATTTGCAGTCAGGGCAGTTGCCACATCAGCATCATTCGCCATGATACTATAAGTATCTAGACAACGAGGCCATGCAGTTTCATAGGGCTTGATCCAGTTTGCATATACATTCATTGTGTTAAGTGCGGTAGTACCTATCTCACCTAACTTCAATCTTGATGTAACTTGATCTGTATTACCAGCCTTATTAACTTCATCAGTTTGAGGGGATTTAATTTTGTCCCAGTAGTCAGATTTTTTTGTATATTTTCTTTTAACTGTTGACATTCACCTCTCCAGATACTAAAGTTAGTAAAAGTAAAAAGAACTATTTTCTAACTTTTGTTATTGACAATTAATATCATCTTACCAGATAATACAAGGGTTTGTCAATTTTTAATAAAAAGTAAAATAACAAAGTCAGGTTAATGTCTAGTATTTAAACCAGACCTCTTAGTTAAAGTAGGTGCAGAGATTCTTGGTATTGCAGGTGCTACATACACTTTTTCTTTTATACATCCGGCATATGCAGTAGAGAAACTATCCACTAAATCATCATGATAACCATTATTTTTATCGCCATCAAAGTTCTCTAGCTCCATTATCATATAATCCCATACAGTAGGGTCAAAGGTTTCTTTTATCCAAAATATTGTTCCTGTATAACATGCAGAACAAAAAGATTCAAACCTAAATCTTTTACTTTTATTAGATGGGGATGGGTCTTTTTTAACTGTGAACCCTTCTGCTTGTAATTTCTTAGAAGCTTCTAAGAACTCTACTTCACCACCTTGTCCTGGGTCTTTTGGTAAATAAATTACGACATCATCACCGTCTTTTATTGCTTGTTCCAAGATGTAGGCATCTCTTACCCCAGGTTTTTCTCTAAATCTACTTCTCTGAATTCCGTCTCCTTGTCTTACATAATCACCCATAATATAAATAAACCCATTCTTATCTTTAGCAAACTTAATCGACGCTGTATAGTCTGGATCTAATTGTTTGCTATCCCCACCCTCTTTAGAAGGTTTAGATGAAGCTTTATCCCATGCTCTTAGATATCTGCAATTTAAAGGGAGAGCGCTCAAAGGGGCTATTTGCATAGTTGCTTTGTCAAACATACCATTAGCTGCTGGTTTATATTTCCAGTTACCATCCAGAAGCATAGCTGCGTTAGCTGGGTCATTTGCTAAGAGATCGTCTGCATAATCTTCATTTGATTTGAGCATTGCAGGGTTGTCTTCCAGAGAGGATGGGATGAAGGTATAGAGTCTTGGTTTTTTATTGGGATACTTTTCTTTTAGCTCCTCTGCTGTCCATGCAGAAACAACTTCACCTTTATCTACAATAAAATATGCAGGTTTCCCCATTAAATCTTTCTTTGCAAAACCCTGATCGTTAATATATCTTTGTAAATATTCCAAAACAAAATGGTTAGGTTCTGGGTTAAGTGAACACCGAATGAAAGATTTATATTTAGACTTAGAACGCATACGTGTTCTAATATAGTTGAAACAATATTTAGAAAAGTGACCAAATTCATCAAAATATGCAGCAGTTAATTCAGCACCCTGCCAGTTCTCTTTACAATCTTGGTCATTGTCTAGATATGAAAATTCTATTGTTGCACCTGTAGGGAAAATGATCTTCTTATCCTTTTCTCTTATCTGTGCTTTATCTTTAAACCTCCCTTTTCTTGGTCCCGTATGTTCAATTAAAAACGGATAGAACAAATCTTTAGCTGTAGGCCAAAGTGTTCTTTCTAATTGTTTAACTGTTTTACGGAAGTATACTCCATAAAAATATGGACAGTCTATATATTTAAGACAGTCCATTAATAATGCATAACTCTTACCACCACCTGCTGCACCACCATAGAAAACTAAAGGAACATCGTCCTTTTGCTGCATAAAAATTGTCTGTGGTCCTGGTTGTGGGCTAATAATAACTTGTTCAGCCAATGTTCCTCCAATTATAATAACTTCCTAATGTTATCATAACCCAATGTTAAAATTTAGTCAAATTTACATAAAAGAAAACCCGCACAAGGCGGGTTATATTTATTATTCTACAATCTGAGTTTTTATTTGTCCATCAAAAGTGACTAAAATTTTAGTTTTTAAAGTATCTTTCTTTGGAACAGAATTCAGTAGCTTGAGAACTTCTTGCCCAATAATTAAGGCGAATGGGTCATGATCACAATCTACATGAATGATTCTACTTTCTATTAGCTGACTATCTGAACTCATTTCTTTTTACCTTTCTTCTGTTCAACTACAGGCTTTTCTACTTTCTTAACCGCTTTCTCTCGTGCAGTTTTACCAGTACGAACACGATGAGTAACTACAACATCAACACCACCTTCCACAGTGGTTACTGATTCCCACTGCTTACGATCTTCGTTATAAACCATCTTAGTAATAGAACGACCACCAAGATTAATCTGCTTTGGCTTGGATTCAGTCTGAGAAGACTTACTCTCAAACTGGAAAGGCTGAATAATTGCATCAATTGCAGAAACTTTTTTATTAGTATTTTTAGTCATAACTTTCTCCTCGTCATTTAAAATAGAATTATGCTTGCCCCTTTCAATGAAGAGGTCTACTCCAGTCTTTGAGTCTTTACAGTACATCACTCTGCTTTGATGTTTGGTAGACCGCCTGGGGATCGAACCCAGAACCTATCGCTTAAAAGGCGATTGCTACTAACCAATTGAGCTAGCGATCTATATAATCTAAATTTTTATTAGTTATCAATAACTTTATTATAAACTTCCTCTACTTGAGGGATTATAATATCTTCAGGTAAATAGTAAACTTTCACTTTTTCTATAACACGAAAGTCATACCATTCAGAATATCCTGTCATATTTGTACGAACAAATTCTGCCACAGCAGCACCTGCTATTTCAAATTCTTCATCTGGTGTTTGTTCACTTTCAAAATCTAAAGACAGAAGGTCATAACCTAGTACTTTAGATACAACTGGTGCTTCCATTGGACCTAATTCAATAAATGCAGCTTCTGCCAATGACAGCATGTCAACTTCGCCATCCATAGTATTACCAAAACAATTTTTATTGTTGCTGTGACTTTTGAAAAGTGGAGCTAGACGTTGTACAACTTCAACGAATCCATTTGAGGCTTCAAATTTTTGAATGGTCTCATAATCATCCCCATCATTCTCCCAACTAGTAACTTCAACAATAAAACCTTTTGGGACAGTTTGACCAAAATTCAATTTCATTTTACTCTCCTCAGTTTAAAAGTATTATTAATTAAACACCTTCATATTCATCAAACTTAATAAAATCTGGATGTTCGTCAAATACATCTACATCTTCTGCTTGGCGAATACCTTCACCATAACCAATAAAACCATCAAATTCATCTTTCATAATTTATCCTCTTTAAAATTTGGTAGGGCTACTAGGACTCGAACCTAGACTCTGAATTTAGAAGACTCATTTGCTATCCACTTACAACATAACCCCATATAATTCACTGTTAAATGTAGCATCTAATCAATATTGAAGTCAATACCTTAAACTTGCCTTGCGGCTACAAACTGGAGCAATCGACGCGACTCGAACGCGCGACATCTGGTTTGGAAGACCAATGCTCTACCAACTGAGCTACGATTGCATATTCACTAATGTATGATCTTAAGTCCTGAATATCGCCATATTCCCTACACAAGTACCAAGTGTTTGCGAAACACTCCGCTTGTACCATTCCGTAATAATAAGTTCTCGCGATAACCAATCTACAGAATCACACCCCCGTAGGTGCAGCAAGGTTTTAAGTGTCTAAGACCATACATTAGTGTTTTCGATGTCAGGCACTGATCTCCTGAATTAAGTACAGCCGCTAAGAGCTTCGGACGATTACTTATCACAATAGATTAGATTTGTCATGACATTAATCTATTACTCAACTATAGCTAGCGTATCAGTCTACGCATTCATCGAAAATTTCTAAAATTTGGTGTGACTGGTGGGGCATGATCCCACATCATCTCCTTCACAGGGAGGAACGTTAGCCAATTACGCTCACAGTCACCATTGTTTGGTACACCACCCCAGATTCGAACTGGGAACCCTGAAGTCTTAAGCCTCATGTCTCTGCCAATTGGACTAGTGGTGCATTAATTTTATTTGGTGGTTGAGGTGGGAATCGAACCCACATTACATCCCTTATCTGGGGATTGCTCTATGGAGGTATAAGCTCCACCCTACGGCCAATATTAGCAACTCAACCTAATTTATTCAAACATTTCTTGTATCTATTTGATATACTTACTGTATCAAATATTCTAGTATCTTGTCAACACTAAATTTTAACTATTTTTGTTTTCTTAACTCTTCAAGCAACTTTTTAGTATAACTCTGAAGTGCTCTTAGGTTATCACGATCTTCCTGCCAAAGTCCATTGTTTTTTGAAGCTATGAGTTTTAATGCTTCTGTGTTGCTTGCACCATTTTTCAACTGTTCCTCAGTTGGTTTATATGGCATCTTTGGATCTCTCATCCAATCTGGATCAGGATCTTGAATATCTATTTTACTAGATACAGTGCACTCATTCGGGTAAACTGTCTTGGTAGAGTTGCATCCACTTACCATCAAGACAACGCAAATTGCCAGAATCACTTTTTTCATAGTTAGTAATCTCGTCATCAACTTTATCTTTTTTATCTTCTCTTTTCTTTTTAAGATCAGAATTCTCTTTCTTCAACAAAGTAATTTGCTGATTAAGTTCTTGCCTTTCTTTGTCTTTAACTTTTAATCTTTCTTCATACTGGACTTTAAGATCATCTTGCTCTTTTTTATAAATAGAAACTTGATGTTCAACACCATTTTCATATCCAGTATTGTAGTAATGATTTGTTAATAGAGAGTACCCTACTTTAAGAAGAATTGCAAGTACAACCGTTAAAATAAAATATCTTAAAGTTTTATTACTCCACAATGATTTAAGAATTGTTAGGATCGAAGTTACCATTTAATTCCTCATACTGTTCTACTGCAATATTAACACGATCTTCGTAGAGTTGGTCTAACTCCCACTCTATAGATGTCTCACGACTGTAGTCATTCTTTTGATCTTTATGATATCCGCCAACATTATGATCATGTTTTGCTACAAAATTGTTTTTCATATTAAACCTATGCTAAAATATAATAATTTAAACAACTCAAGGGACATTTTGAAAAGGTCTTATTTATCTAAATCACACTCTAAAACTTTTAATGTCACATATGATTTTTGTTTCTAAATATAGAAAAATATATTCAATCTCAAGAAAGACCTGATTAATCCTTAGCTCACTAATCCCACCCCTAAAGTGAGTGGGCTTATTGTTCGCAGTTTGGTTAAACTTGCAACTTGCATTACGTATCAGTGACCTGTTGTCGTTGACATCCTCCCCATCCTTTAGGATGGGGATTCCTAATTCACTGAGGTTTCTAATGAAACCTCTCCAAAGGCTTAAATTTCCGTGTGTCCCACGGTATTTATTTCTATATAACTATAATATATTAAATTCTTTTATGCAGCAAGAGCTTTACAATTAAAAATTTCTAAACCCCTTTTATGAATATTTAGAGCAGCATTAATATCTCGATCATGTTCTGTTTTACAAGAAGGACACACCCAATGACGAACACTAAGTTTCAATTCCTCAAGAACATGACCACAACATGAACAAGTTTTAGACGAGGGATAGAATTGTTCTATCTTCACAATATTACGTCCAAACCAAGATGCTTTATACTCAAGTTGCCTTACAAACTCACCCCAAGATGCATCAGCAATATGTTTTGCCAATTTCTTATTTTTAATCATATTTTTAACTTTCAAAGTCTCAGTAGAAATTATTTGGTAAGTTTTTACTAAATTAGATGTTGCTTTATGCAATGCATCACGGCGAGAATCACTAACTTTAGCATGTGTTTTAGCAATTTTCAAACGCATTTTAGTATAGTTGCTCCCACCTTTTTTCATCCGACTAAGTTTTCTCTGCAAACGTGCAAGACGTTTAGCATATCTCTTTGTAAACTTACCATTTTTACCTTTAAGTCCATCTGATGTAATATAAAGGTCTTTTAAACCAAGATCAATACCTGTTGTCTTACTTGATATTGGCAGTTCTTCAATTTCAGTTTCACACAAACAAGACACAAAATATCTACCAGATGCATCTTTACTAATGGTGATTGACGAAGGTTGGCTTGGTAATTCACCATAGCTCCATTTAACATCCAGAGGGACTTTCACTGATTTAGCAATGAAAAGTTGACCATTAATGTATTTAAAAGCATTCTTCGTGAGATTAAATGAGTAATTATTATCATAACGGCTCTTGAACTTAGGGAATCTAGCTCTCCCAGAGAAAAAGTTACTATAAGCTTTTTCTTGGTTTCTCAGTTCTTGTTGCAGGGCTACCACTGAAACTTCATTAAGCCACTCATATTCTTTTTTAACTTTGGTTAACTCTCTCGATGCTTCGGAAAAGTTAATCTTATTTTTATCTTTTTCATAAGCCTCTTTTCTCCAAGCTAATATATGATTATAAATAAAACGACAAGAACCAAACGTCTTAGCAAGAAGAATTTTTTGTTCTTCTGTTGGATAAAAACGCATTTTATAAGCTTTTAAAACAATCTTTTTCATTTGGTCCCTTTCTAACTATCGTTCACAATTTGGTCAATATAAGAATCTTTATAAGATCATATTTTTATCTCTAGTTATATTGACATCCTCCCCATCCTAAAGATTGTGGAGTTTCTCCTTCATAGAACCTTATAATCAAGACTCTCCAGAGACTTAAAATCGGTGATGTCCTCACCTACTGAAAATCATAATATACTACTTAAATCTAAAGTTCAAGCTTTTTACTATCATTTCTTATTATATTTTCTAATCTGATTGTCAACGTTATCGATTTGATAAACAACAGAAACAAGCTGCAAAATCCATCTACATTCATCCCGGATTTAAAGCCTGATTTTACCCAGGAACCCTTGATACTCCCAGCCATAAATAACTGGGATTCTTCCTTCAACGGCTCTCTAAAGATTACCTCCAGAAGCATAACTTCGGCGTTAACCACACCTAGAAGATTACTTGTCTTTCGACTTGTTTCTCTTAACAAGAGACACTTTACAGAGTCCCTTAGCAAAAGTCAACATCTAACTTAAGTTTAAGAATCTTGGATTATCAATACCCCATTTTTCTTCAATTCTCTAAACTTTTCAACTTGAATGCAAGCTTCTTGAAAATTTTTACTCAGATGAGTAGGTACGAAAATTGCCTTTCCTGTTGGATTTAAATAAAATTTAAAAAATCTCTTTTCACACTCTATCAGATTTCCTTCATTTTTCAAGTAAATTCTGAAAGTTTTATTATCCTTTTTGTAAGTTTTAAGTTTTGGGAAAACCTCATGTAGTTTACTTATCTCGTCTTCCTCACAAACTGCAATAATTTTATCTGCTTTTATATTATTTTCCTTCAATTTATACAAAGTATTATGAAGTACTGGGAAAACTTCACGAGGGATATTAATACTATTTAGTCGAGCTTGATTTATAAATCCATCTTTATCAAAAGTAACATGAAAAATATACTGCTCATAGGATGTTACAGTGAACATCAAACTGGTGTTTAAATTCTTACTATCTGCTATTGATTTTTCTAGTAGATCTGATGAGATATTAGGTTGGAGAGCATTATTTTTTATGGACTTTAAATTTGCAATTTTAACCGTTAAAAATTCAGAATCTATTTCTTTTTGTAGATCATAAAAAATATTATTGATTTTGTCTAAGATTGTAGATGGGTCTTGTATGTTTTTGGTTATACAATTTAAAATATTTTTTAATTTTTCAAAGGTGTTCATATAATCTCCTGTATAAATATACATGTGTAATGTTGAGATATGACTATACCAAAAGTCGTAGTGGGTGTCAATAAAAATATAAAAGAAAACCCCAGCATTGCTGCCAGGGTTTATTATGTTATTCAATTTTAAAGATTGGTCCTGTATCTTCCTCTTCTTCAACCTTAGTTTCCTCTACACCAGATGGCAGTTCTTCATCTTCTTGCTCCATTTCTGCAAGGACGCTTTCTACTGCCTCTTTGATTGTTTTTGCAGAGGAAATTTTATTGGTAACAGAAGCCTTTTCATCATCCAATACTGCTACAAGATAGTTGACTGCTTTCATATAATTTTCAGCTAACTTCTCTTGACCCTCAAGAACACTTGTTTGAAGTTCATAAAGAAGTCTATCCTGTCTTGCTGGACGACCACGACCACGTTTCATAATTTTTGGTTTAGCCATAATCCTACCTACTTATCTTAGACACTTACAGTGACCTACATAAAAATAAAGCGGCATAGAATTAATCTAGCCGCTTATACAAATGCACTTTAAGACATCACCCTCAGAGGAGAGTTGAGAGTTTATCGGCTTCTTTAGGAAGAAGCTGTGCTTATACAGCTAAGGCGCTGCTTGTGCTCATTTAAATTGGCAATCCCACTAGGTCTCGAACCTAGACTGTACGGTTTTGGAGACCGACATGCTGTCCAGTAACATTCTGGGAATATAGTGGTGGAACCTTCAGGTAACGATCCTGACTATCTAGATCTTCAATCTAGCGCTCATCCTTCTAAGCCAAAGTTCCGGTAGTGGCGATGGGTATAGGATTCGAACCTATGTTGTCCTAAAGGACACGGATTATCAGTCCGTCGCTTAAACCACTCAGCCAACCCATCATAATTTGGTCTCCATATGAGGATTCGAACCTCAGACACCCTGCTCCCAAAGCAGGTGCTCTAACCAGACTGAGCTACACGGAGATGATTTGGAGGGTAGTAGTGGAATCTAACCACTCTAATACTGTTTTGCAGACAGATACATAAACACTCTGACAACTACCCTTTTAATTTGGTTGCAGAGGCAGGAGTCGAACCTGCAATCTTCAGGGTATGAACCTAACATGGTAAATCCATTTCCACCACTCTGCAATAATTTGGTGCTACGGACTGGACTTGAACCAGTGACAACTCGATTATCGGTCGAGCATTCTACCAACTGAATTACCGAAGCATTGTTTGGCGGAAGATGCAAGGATTGAACTTGCACACCCTTTCGGATGGCGGTTTAGCAAACCGCTGTGGCTACCATTTCACCAATCTTCCATTTTTATTTAGTTTGATCTGATACGCCGCACGTAAATACATAGATACCTAAGCATTCTATGCAGATCAAATTTGGAGGAAGATGTCAGACTTGAACTGACACACCGTGCTCGCACACAGCTACTAGTAGTTTTCAAGACTACTCCCTTACCAATTAGGGTTAATCTTCCATAATATGGTACATCTAGAGAGATTCGAACTCATCACTGACTGGAACCTCATCTTTAAATATTTTCCCATCCGGTCGCAGTTTGGTGAAGGGAGTCACATCTGGTTTACCACTGCCAGTCAATGAGTAGCTGCTTATCGTCCTGCTACCGAACCCGCTGAAGTTTAAATCCTCACTTCAGTTATCCCACATCATCTGTGGGCTTAGAGATTATGTATTCACGCCAGTACAAAATCTTTGAGGTTTTGGTGGATAACCTCGGATTCGAACCGAGAAGCTTCTGTTTCTAAGACAGAAAGGTATACCAATTCCCTTCAGCTATCCAATAGTTTTCTTGAAAATTGACTGTGACAATTAGGGCAAAGAAATCTTAGATTTTCTCTCCTATCGTCCAGCCAGTTTTCATTAATATGATCTACATCCAACACTAAAGGATTACCTAACCACTCATCTGTGCATCCACATTTAGAGCAAACGTAAGGAACTCCAATTTCAATCAAAGCCCTTCTTAACTGAGTAGATTTAGATCTTCCTCCAGATTCCCTTAGGATTAGGATTTCTTCTGAAGACTTTCTATTTGCAGAAGTACCTGCTTTATTCCAACCTTGGCCTTTAAAATGAGAACAATCTAAGCCTAAAACATTTATTCTTCTCTTATAATGACTTTGAGTACCACCTGCTTGTTTTTTACCAAGCTTTCTTATAACTTCAGCAAGACTATTTGAACCTGCAACAGCTTCTGAAAGAGCTTCATCTGTGACAACATCCTTTCTAATCAGTCCTCCTAAAATCCAGTGCCTCTACCAATTGGGTTATAGATGCATTTATTATCTGGCGTTCTGTATGGGACTCGAACCCATAGAAATCCACCTTGAAGGGTGGTGACTATACCAGTTTGTCTAA
>JAGXSC010000001.1 GCA_018334075.1 Actinomycetota bacterium | reverse complement strand
TGTGGGGCGGCGCGTGGTCGGTCAAAGGCGCGAGCGACATGGCGCGTATCAGAGCAGCGGTCTTTTCGGGAGAAGCCCTGCCGGTGCCGCAGAGGGAGCAGACGTTTAAGCTGAAGGACAGGCGCCGTCGCGAGGCGATCGCAAATAAGCGCCGCTACGCATTCAGCTATGAAATGGTATATTCGGACGGAAAGGGATACGAACCACCGGCGGGGCATCTGATGCCTTTTTCGACGCGTCAGCAGTTTCTGGCGATGTTCGGTCCTTGGAACTGAGAGTAGACCCCCCGAATTCTTACGCGCTCGCCATTTGACCGCCTCTTGACGTCGAGTCCAGAATCGTCCAGAATAGGAGGAGGCGCTCCTACGCCAAGGAGGAGTTGAGGTGAGTAAGAAGATCGCACTCATGCTTGTGGTATTCATGACGGCGTCGCTGGCAGCCCCGGTCGCATATGCAACACAGTATTCGCCGCCGTGGGGCATCTCAACACCATTCCAATGGGGTACCAGCTGACTTGGGGTGAGGGCTGGTTGGATCAATCGGGTTACAACTGCTATTCGAGCACCACTCTCAGTGCATATGCGTGGTACACCAACATGAAGGACGACGCACTGTGCATCTCGGTCTCACACGGAGCGCCAGGGGTCATAGTCGCAAACGACAGCTCGAAGATCTTGGGCAAGGGCGGCTCGAACACAAGCACGCTATGGTACATCAAGAACATGTCTTCCACCGATATTGCAGATCTACTGCTGTTCATGCCGATAGGTTGTTCGACCGGCGTCACGCATTCGACATACGGCAATCTGCTCGGTGAGGCTCGCGGCAAAGGGGCGGACATCGCGATCGGGTGGGAAGAAACCCTGTATGACGACGGGCCTCCGTTGTTCGGCATGGGGTTTTGCCGTGCGGTGCGTTACACCAGTTACCCAGTGGATTCCCCGCCGGGCCGCAATTCTGGAGAGGATAACGACTGCATGCAGTATGCGTTCGACTACATGTGGGCGAACAGCGAGTCAACCCCGATGCGCAAGGCGGCCATGTACAGCTGGGTAACACAAGGCCAGTATGGTCAAGTCTTGCGGCCGGCGCGATACGGAAGCTGGTGAGAATGATGATGTTCAGGACACGAACACTGGTCGCTGCGGCAGTGGTTGCGACGACTGCCGTGGTCGCCGGTGCCGTCTGGGCCGGAGCAGTGAGTCTGAGCGAGGTTCCTAGTGCGCAGGAGCTGGCCGTCGACGCCGTGAAGCGTATGCCGGAGGTGGGGTCTGTGCAGTCAGTTGAGGAAATAGTGGCGCCCAATGGTCGCGCTCAGCAGCTTGAGGTGCGCACCGACCGCGGCACCATCCTCTGGCTTGACCAGGTAGGCCGCACGATTGGATCATCCGGTGCTGTTGCCCGCGCGCAGCGCGAACTCCCGCTGTCTCTCGAATCCGCGCGTGCTGAAGCGACGGAATTCGTAGCGTCGCAGTATCCGGACCTTGGCCAACTTGGTAGCCCAGTCGCAATCAAGGTGTCTGAGGATGCCTACATCTTCGCATGGGATGAGAGATCCGACGAAGGCATCCGCCTAGGGCGAAGTGCGTCAGTACGGGTGAATCTGAAGAGTGGCAGCCTGCGTGGGTACTCGGCCAAGTATGACCGGCCGCAAGTTTCGAGCATGGTTCCCGTCGTCGATGAGCGCAAAGTCAGGTCAATCTTCGCCAGTGATCCAGATCACAGGCTTGACACGATCAAGGCGGTCACGCTTGAAGTCAGGGAGGACTCGAAAGGAGCCGGGCGGCTCGTTTGGTGCGTGGACTATCGGGTTGGCCTCACGTACCCGGACGGCAAGGTCGTCGAGTCGACCGGCATGGTGCAGTTCTTCGACGCGTTGACAGGAAGTGACATTACCGCCGAGCTCTACTGAGGCTACGAGCGGATCAAGCGCCGTGACGTTAGCCAGAGCAGGTGTATATGGCACGCCTCAATGACTCGATTGCTGTTGCCGAAATCGCGGTCGGCATGGCTGCGACTATCGCCAACATGGAGGCGCTGGTTAGTGCCGCTCGGACCCTAGTTGCGGCTGGAAGCTTCGGCCCCGATGGGGACTGGGCCATAGCAGCTGAATAGAGTCAGCCGGAGTCGCTTCGAAGCGCGTCCACCACACCACACTTCTACGCAACCGCCACCGACTATGCTATACTCCCCCGCAATCGAATATTAGCCTTTGACGGGGAGTAGTACTCCGGAAGCGAAGCAAAGAGAGTCAGCGGGTGGTGTAAGCTGACGTGAGTCTCCGGCAGGAATGGACCCCAGAGGCACGTATTTTTAGAAGAGTGGCCTTGCGAAATTTTGCAGGGCAACAAGGGTGGCACCGCGAGATGACCTCTCGTCCCTTGGGGACGGGAGGTTTTGTGCTTTCAGGCTCTCGATCCCGAAGTGATGTGGCATGGAGTGAAACGGGATCATAAGGGAGCGTCTGGAGATGTTGGTACCGGAAAAAGAAGAGTTTGTCCGGCTGGCGGCCGACAACGACATCGTTCCGGTTGCTCGCGAGATATATGCCGACCTCGTAACGCCAATCTCGGCGTTCATGGCTCTTTCGGAAGGCGCCGAGTACGCGTTCTTGCTGGAAAGCGTCGAGGGTGGCGAGCGTCTCGGCCGCTACAGCTTTCTGGGGCTTGGTGACAGGGAGGTCATCACCGTCTATGGCAACCAAGTCGTTCTGGAAAATGGCGGTGTATCGGGAGAGCTTGCGGACGACCCCCTGAGGACGGTGTCTCGGCGAATACAGGCTGGAACAGTTGCTCGTGTGCCGGGACTCCCGTTGTTTGTCGGAGGCGCGGTGGGCTATGTCGGCTATGAGGCCGCGTCCGGCTTCGATAAAGTTCCTCGGCATGCGAAAGACGAACTCGGCCTTCCGGACATGGCGTTTATGGTCGCCGATGTGGTGGTTGCCTTCGATCATGTCCGGCGCGTCATTCAGATAATCGTTCCGGTGCGCCCAGGAGGCGCGCCCGAGGCCGCTTACGAAGCCGCCCAAAACAGGATCGACCGCTGCTTGAGCCAGATCGAGAAAGGGCCGCAAAGCGCGGGACTCGGCGAGGCGGGGGTCACGGCTGAAGTGCCGCTCGAAGCCCATACGGCCCGCGATGACTTCATCGCCGCTGTCATGACCGCCAAAGAGCATATCGCCGCGGGCGATATCTTCCAGGTTGTCCTCTCCCAGCGCTTCAGCGCGACTTACGAGGGGGACGGCTTCGATCTTTACCGTGTCCTGCGAACGGTCAATCCAAGCCCATACATGTTTTACCTGCGCACCCGCGAGGTCACCTTGGTTGGATCAAGCCCGGAGCCGCTTGTTCGTGTGGAGGGCGACCAAGTGCTCACTCGGCCTTTGGCGGGCACGCGCCCGAGAGGGAGCGATTTCGCCGAGGACCAACGCCTTTGTGCGGAGCTGCTGGCCGACCAGAAGGAGCGGGCCGAGCATGTGATGCTTGTCGATCTCGGCCGCAATGATCTTGGACGGGTAAGCGAGGCGGGCAGCGTCAAGGTGGACTCGTTGATGGAGGTGGAGCACTACAGTCACGTGATGCATATCGTCAGCAACGTCACTGGTACTCTCGCCGAGGGCAAGGACGCGATCGACGCGTTGAAGGCGACCTTTCCCGCCGGTACCGTGAGCGGCGCGCCGAAGATACGCGCGATGGAGATCATCGCTGATCTCGAGCCCGCGGCAAGGGGCCCTTACGCTGGGACGCTTGGCTATATCGGGCTCGACGGCACGATGGACATGTGTATTACCATACGCACATTTGTGCTGGCCAAGGGGCGTGTTTTTTTACAGTCCGGGGCGGGTATTGTGGCCGACAGCGACCCGCTGCGCGAGCACGAAGAGTGCCTTCACAAGATTCAGGCGCTTCACAAGGCACTTGAGCTGGCCAGAGGCATGTACGACCGGGCGAGCGGCAGCGGGTCGCCAAGATGATTTTGCTCATCGACAACTACGATTCATTCACATACAACCTGGCGCAGCTGCTTGCCGTCCTCGGCGCTGAAGTAAGGGTCGAGCGTAACGATGCGCTGACCGCCGAAGAGGCCCTGGCGCTCAAGCCGTCCGGCATCGTTGTTTCGCCTGGCCCGGGAGGCCCGAAAGACGCCGGCATATCGTGTGAGGTCGTCCGATTGGCCGCCGCTTCAGGAGTGCCGCTGTTGGGGATTTGCCTGGGCCACCAATGTATCGCCGAGGTCTTTGGGGGCAAAGTGATCCGTGCGCCCCATCCGGTGCATGGCAAGACCGGCGAGATATATCACGACGGGACAGGGCTGTTCGCGGGCGTGGAAAGCCCCTTTGTCGCAACCCGGTATCACTCGCTTTGTGTGGACGACGAATGCATTCCAGGCGCTCTGGAGGTAACCGCTCGTTCCTCGGAAAAGATCGTGATGGGACTGGCGCATCGTGAATTGCCGCACTTCGGCTTTCAATTTCACCCCGAGAGTATCCTTACCGCCGCCGGCGGGAAGCTGCTCGCAAATTTCCTGAAGCTCACCGGCGAGATCTCAAAGGAAGAGACAGACGGACAAGGTCGCTCATCGGCGGGAGCGAGTGGTGTGCCCGCCGCGATCGCAAAAGTGAGCGAAGGCGTTTCCTTGACCGAAGGGCAAGCACGTCTTGTCATGAAGGCCATCATGAACGGCGAGGTTACCTCGGCGCAGATCTCGGCGCTCGCGATCGGTTTGCGGATGAAGGGTGAGACGGTCGATGAGATCGTGGGGCTTGCCGGCGCGATGCGCGAGGAGGCGACGCCGGTGCGGCCGGCCTCCGGTGATTTTATTGATCTTTGCGGAACCGGTGGTGACGGGCTTTCCACCTTCAACATCTCTACCTGCGCGGCATTTGTCGTCGCGGGCGCGGGCGTTCCTGTCGCCAAGCACGGCAACAGAGCGGTGAGCAGCGCGACGGGCAGCGCCGATGTTCTCGAGGCGCTTGGGGTGGATGTGTCCATCGACGCCCGCTCAATGGCGCAGTGCATCGACGAGTGCGGTGTGGGATTCCTCTTCGCTCCCACGCTACACGCGGGGATGCACCATGCGGCCGCGGCGCGCCGCGAAATAGGCGTTCGCACCGTTTTCAACCTGCTGGGACCCCTGACGAATCCCGCCGGGGCTTCTCGGCAGTTGATCGGTGTATACGACGCGAAACTGCTGCCTGTGATCGCGGAGGCGGCCGGCCGGCTCGGGGCAAGACGGGTACTTGTCGTCAATGGGCATCCGGGAATGGACGAGGTTTCGGCCAGCGGCGCCACAAAGATCGCCGAGTTCGATTCGAGCACCGAGGGTGTGCGTTTGTACGAGGTCGCGCCCGAGCAATTTGGCGTTTCGCGCGGAACGATTGAGGCGATCGCGGGTGGCGACGCGGTAAAAAATGCCGAGATAGTGCGGGCGGTTCTTTCCGGAGAGCGTGGGCCCAGGCGTGATGTGGTGCTGGCTAACGCCGCGGTCGCGCTCTATGCAGCTGGCAAGGCCACTGATTTTGCCGCAGGGGCGGCGATGGCTTCCGATTCGATCGACTCAGGCAGTGCCGAAGCGGCCCTTCAATCGCTTGCTGCGGTGTCTTCACGGCTGGGAGGCCGGCGATGAGTGATTACTTGAAGGACATGATGGCGCGACGCCGGAAGCGGATCGCCGAGGAGTACGGGGTGCTTACGCATGCCGAGCGCAGGCGCTTAGCCGCTACCGAAAGACCCGCTCGCGACTTCGAGGCGGCGCTACTGAGTCGCGAAGACGTTGCGGTCATCGCCGAGGTCAAGAAGCGCTCACCCGCAGCCGGTCCCATCGCCCCGCAGCTTGATGCGGGCAAGCAGGCGTTGCGATATCAGGCCGGAGGGGCGGCGGCCGTAAGCGTGCTGACAGAACCGGAGGACTTCGGTGGAGCCTTCTCGGATCTGCGCGATGTGTCCGCCGCAGTTGAGCTTCCCATCTTGTGTAAAGACTTCGTAGTCGATCCCGTTCAACTCTTCGTCGCCCGCGCCAACGGCGCCCACGCCGTGCTTCTTATGGTCAGCGTGCTCGGAAGTGAGCTTGTCGAGTACCTCAATCTTGCGTTGACATTGGAAATGACGCCGATTGTGGAAGTGATAGACGAGCCTGAGCTTGACGGCGCGCTTGCCGCCGGAGCAAACACGGTGCTCGTCAATAGCCGCGACCTGCGAACTCTGATTATCGACAAGAACCGCGCACACAGGGTGACAAAGATAGCCGCCGGAAGCGGAGCCAAGGTTATCTCGGCAAGCGGAATCGAATCGCGCGAGGATGTCGTGGCCGCAGCGAAGGCCGGCGCACACGGGGTGTTGGTGGGCGAGGCTTTGATGCGCTTGCCCTGCCCAATAGATCTGCTAAAGCAATTGACCGGAGTATTGAGGTTGGAAGGGAGAGTCAAGTGTCCGACAAAACGAGGTTCATGCTAGACGAAAAGGACATGCCTTTGGCGTGGTATAACGTGCTTCCTGATCTTCCCAAGCCACTGGATCCGCCGCTGGATCGTGACGGGAATCCCATGGGGCCCGAACAGCTAGCCGTGATCTTTCCCATGGAGTGCATCAAGCAGGAAGTCTCACAGGAACGATATATCGACATCCCCGGCGCGGTGTTGGATGTATATAAAACATACAGGCCCTCGCCGCTGTTGCGGGCGCGCCAGCTTGAGCGCAATCTTGGGCTGCCCGACGGCGTCAAGATCTTCTACAAGTACGAAGGCGTGTCGCCCGCTGGAAGCCACAAGCCAAATACGGCGATTCCGCAGGCGTACTACAACAAGGCCGAGAAGATCACGAAGATCGCCACCGAGACCGGCGCGGGCCAATGGGGCAGCGCGCTGTCGATAGCGGGAGCGTTCTTCGGCATAGAGGTCGAGGTTTTCATGGTCAAGGTCTCGTACGAGCAAAAGCCGTATCGCAGGATATTGATGGAGACGTACGGAGCGACCGTTCATGCGAGTCCGTCAAAGCTCACCGCGGCCGGCCGCCACGTGCTGGACCTCGATCCGGAGTCGACAGGGTCTCTCGGCATCGCCATTTCCGAAGCGGTGGAAGTCGCCGCGACGAGGCCAGACACACACTACGCGCTAGGCTCGGTACTAAACCATGTCTGCCTGCATCAGACTGTGATCGGCCTTGAGGCGATCGAGCAGATGAAGATGGCGCAGGCGGAGCCCGACGTGGTCATTGGATGCGCGGGCGGAGGCTCCAACTTCATGGGCATCGCCGCTCCATATTACTTCCGCCGAAAGGAAGGCAAGAGCTCCACGCGTCTCGTTGCGGTTGAGCCAAAGGCATGCCCCACATTGACGGCGGGTGAATACCGCTACGACTTCGGCGATGAGGCCAAAATGACTCCGCAGATGGTCATGTATACACTGGGACACGATTTTGTGCCCGCGGGTATTCATGCCGGAGGGCTTCGCTATCACGGTGACTCACCGACGCTCTCGCAGTTGGTACATGAGCGGGAGGTAGAGGCTGTAGCCGTTCACCAGGTCGCGAGTTTTGATGCGGCGGCTCTGTTCGCGCGTGCCGAAGGGATATTGCCCGCGCCTGAAAGCAGCCACGCCATTCGTGCGGCCATCGACGAGGCGCTTGCCGCCAAGGAAGCCGGAGAAGACAAGACCGTGCTGTTTTGCCTGTCCGGACACGGACACTTCGATCTTGCCGCTTACGAGGCTTACAACTCTAAGGCGTTGGTGGACTACGATTTCGCGGCAGGTACGATGTTGCCCTCGGAGGAGTAAGCGAGGGTAGCCGGGACGTCACCGCGGGTACGGGAAGGGCGATTGCGATTTTTATGCGCACTCGAATCAAGATTTGCGGGTTGACCAAGGCGCAGGATGCGCGCTGGGCGGTCGACGCGGGCGCTGACGCACTCGGCGTGATTTTGCACGCGGACTCTCCCAGGCAAGTTGGGCTCGATGCCGCCGAGAAGATATTCTCGGCGGTGCCGCCTTTTGTCGCGCGGGTCGGCGTGTTCGTTGACGCGCCCGAGCGAGTTGTGCGGCTTGCGGTAGACCGCCTGAGGCTGGATTGCGTGCAATTTCACGGCGAGGAGCGCCCGGAAATTTGCGCCACCGCGCCTGCTCGCGTGATAAAGGCGTTTCGCGTGGGACCGGACTTTAGCGCCGCCACAGTCGAGCCATATCTGGAGGCTGTCGACGCGATGCTGCTGGACTCGTTCGATCCGCACAGACACGGCGGCACAGGCGTTGTGTTTCCCTGGCGCATCGCCGATGGGTTGTCGGAGAGGTTCGCGCTGGTTTTATCCGGAGGGCTGAATCCAATAAATGTCCGGGACGCCATCTTGACGGCGAAACCCTTCGCTGTTGATGTTTGTTCTGGCGTGGAGTCGTCCATCGGAGTCAAAGACCGTGACACCATCGGAGATTTTTGCGAAGCTGTAAGAAGAGCGGATGTGGAAAGGGCGAAAAGATGAGCAAGTTTTTTCCCAATGCCGATGAGGTCTATTCGGCGCCGGACGCACTGGGGTTTTTCGGAGCTTATGGCGGTGCGTATGTGCCGGAGACCGTTCTTCCGGCGCTGCACGAACTCACCGACGCCTACAAGGCCGCGTGTGAGGATCCGCTTTTCGAAGAAAGGCTCGACGAACTCAGGTGTGATTATATCGGCAGGGTCACGCCCCTTTACTCGGCGAAGAATCTCGCAAGCTCCGTTGGACTCGGCGAGGTTTTACTCAAGCGTGAGGACCTCTGCCATACCGGCGCGCACAAGATCAACAACACCATTGGGCAGTGCCTTCTCGCGACGCGCATGGGCAAACGTCGTGTGATCGCCGAGACCGGCGCCGGACAGCATGGCGTCGCCACCGCCACCGCCGCCGCGTTGTTCGGGTTGGAGTGCGTTGTGTTTATGGGCGAGGAAGATATTCGCCGCCAGGCACTAAACGTCTACAAGATGAAGCTTCTTGGCGCTGAAGTCGTGCCCGTGACAGACGGCGCCGGTACTCTCGCCGACGCCGTGACCGCGGCCTTGCGTCACTGGGTGGAGCGCGTTCAGGACACCTTCTATGTCCTGGGGTCGGCCCTGGGCCCCCATCCATACCCGATGATGGTTCGCGATTTTCAAAGTGTAATAGGGCTGGAAATCATCGATCAACTAAACGGTAGGGGTATTTACGAAGTTGACGCCGTCGTGGCTTGTATCGGCGGCGGAAGCAATGCCGTTGGGACGTTTTTCCCATTTGTTCTCAGCCGCTCGCTCATGGGGACACCGCTGCTTATTGGAGCCGAAGCGGCGGGCGAAGGGCTTGCAAGCGGCAAGACGGGGGCGGCGATCACGCTTGGGCAGCCAGGGGTGATGCACGGGTTTCACAGCTACCTTTTGCAGGATGAGCGAGGAAATCCGCTTGAGGCATACTCGATCTCCGCCGGGCTCGACTATCCCGGGGTAGGTCCGGAACACGCGGCCTGGCACGACGCCGGTATCGTTCGCTATGAAGCGGCCACGGATGAAGAAGCGCTCGACGCCTTTGCGCTTTTGTGTCGAACGGAGGGCATAATGCCCGCGCTCGAGTCCTCCCACGCCCTTGCGCTGCTTCCCCGCCTGGCCGAGGAGTTGGGTCCAAACGCGCGCGTCGTACTCACTTTGAGCGGCCGTGGAGATAAGGATATCGATATCATCAAAGAGGCGAGGGCGGGTGAATAGCGGGGAACCCGGAGAGCCCTTCTCCATCGAGAGCGCTTTTGGCAAGGGACGTCCCGCGCTGATCGTGTACTTGATGGCCGGCTATCCTGACCGGCAAGGCTCGCTGGAGGCGCTTTTTGCGGCTGCTCGCGCCGGCGCCGACATCATCGAACTGGGGGTACCCTACGCTGATGCTCTGGCCGATGGACCCGTGATCGCGAACGCCGCTTCAGTCGCGATGAGCGCCGCACCGGAAGGATTCGGACTTGCCGAGACGATCGAGCTGGCCGCCGAGTTCATCTCGGCGCAGGCTTCGAGAAAAGCCCGCTTTGTGCCGGTGTTGCTTATGACCTACTTCAATCCACTGCTGAGGATGGGATATCGGCGTGCTGCGCTTCAGATGCGAGAAGCCAAAGTCAGCGGGGTGATCGTTCCCGATATGCCGGTAGAGATGGCGCAGCCCTGGTTGCGCGAAGCTGGCGAGCTGTCGACGGTGTTTATGGTCGCGCCTACTTCGACGCCCGAGCGGATGCGTAAAGCAGCCGAGCACTCGGTAGGCTTTGTTTATGCCGTATCGACAACAGGAGTTACCGGAGAACGTGATAAACTGCCTGCTGACATGGGTTATATGGTTTCTAGCATGAGGGCATTCACCTCGCTACCGATAGCGCTCGGGTTCGGGATCGCCACACCGGAGCACGTCGTCCAGGCTGCCCGTATCGCCGATGGGGTAATTGTTGGATCGGCGTGTGTCCGTCGGCAGCACGATCCCGAGGCGCTGGAGGCGTTCGTAGGTGAATTGGCCGACGCCTTGAAAACGGAGTGACATTGGACATTTTCCAGGAAATCGCACTCATTCTCGCCCTTGCGGCGGTTGTCAGCATGGTCGCGGTGCGCCTGAAGCAGCCTCTGATCATCGCGTATATCGTTGTGGGTGTGCTGGTAGGGCCCGCGGTCTTCGGATTTATTACAGCAACGGCCCAGGTGGAGGTACTTGCTGGCTTAGGAATCTCGGTCCTGCTATTCGTGGTGGGCCTAAAGCTCGATCTTCGGCTGATTAGGTCGGTCGGTCCTGTGGCCCTGGCGACAGGTATCGGGCAGATTGCGGTTACCTCCGTCGCCGGGTTTCTGATCGCTACCGCGCTTGGTTTCTCGACGGTCGAGGCCGCCTATATCGCAGTGGCGCTGACGTTTTCAAGCACGATAGTCATCGTCAAGCTCCTCTCCGACAAAAGGGAGATTGACTCCTTACACGGACGAATCGCGATCGGTTTTCTCATCGTCCAGGATATCTTCGTTGTTATCGTCTTGCTTTTGCTACCGGCATTTGCCGTGCAGGCCGAGATCGGCCCTGTGGCGCAGGTTCTCCGTTTGCTCATAGTGGGCGTCGGACTGGTCGTCTTGCTGGCGGTGTTCATGAGGTTTGTCGCTAATCCGCTGCTGAAAGTTCTGGCGCGCTCCCAGGAGATGCTCGTGCTTTTCGCTGTAACCTGGGCGGTTGCCCTGGGCGCGCTCGGTGATTTCCTCGGCTTCAGCAAGGAGGTGGGCGCGTTTCTCGGCGGTGTGTCGATAGCGTCGACTCCGTACAGGGACGCCATTGTCGCGCGATTGACGGGGCTTCGCGACTTTTTGCTCCTGTTTTTCTTTATCGACCTTGGATCCAAGCTCAATCTCGTCGACTTTGGAGAACAGTTGGCGTCCGCCGCAGTGCTGTCAGTCTTCGTGTTGGTGGGCAATCCTCTGATAGTCGTCGGAATCATGGGATACATGGGTTATCGGAGGCGCACTGGGCTTTTCGCCGGCCTGACGGTCGCGCAGATATCGGAGTTCTCCCTCATTTTGGCCGCGCTCGGCGTGAGCCTGGGACATATCGGCACTGATATTCTGAGCCTGGTCACGCTGGTTGGCATCGCGACTATATCGACTTCAACCTATATGATTTTGGGAGCGGATCGCCTCTACGATGTTGTGTCGAAGCCGTTGCGCGTCTTCGAGCGCAATGTACCCTTTCGGGAGATCGAGGACTCGCTGCAGGAGCCGGCCCGGGTCGATGTTGTCGTTTTGGGGCTTGGCAGATATGGAGGCTCCATAGTCGACGGCCTCATGGCTAGGGGTCTTACTGTGCTGGGAGTCGACTTTGACCCACAGGCTTTGAAAGCGGCCAAGGCAAAGGGTGTTCCGATCCAATATGGCGATGCCGAGGATCCCGAGTTCACCGGCTCACTTCCGCTTTCCTCAGCAGCCTTGGTAGTCAGCACCCTTCCTTCTTTCAATGTCAACAAAGCTGTTCTTCACGGCCTTGAAAGCGTCAGGTTCCCGGGCAAGTTTATGGCCACGGCGCATGATGAATCCGAGATCGAAGAACTCGAGGCGGTGGGTGTCGATCATGTATTGATGCCATTTGACGACGCGGCGGACCAGGCGGTGTTCACTATCGCCGAGAAAACAGGAAGGGTTTCTTGATGCGCATCGCGATAGCACAGATAAATCCGGTAGTTGGCGATATCGACGGCAACGTCGAGCTGGTGCTTGACGCGCTTGAGCGAGCAGAGCGGGAGGGGGCTCGGCTGGCTGTCTTCCCGGAGCTGGCTCTTGTGGGCTGCCCTCCGCTGGACCTCATCTATAACCAAGACCTCATAAGCGCTAACCTTGCGGCCCTAAAGCGAGTGGCCGCTTCGGCGCGTATCGACATGATCGTGGGCTTCGTCGATCGCCAGGCGGGCGCATTATATAACGCGGCCGCGTTTGTTTCTGGTCAACAGGTGGCTCGTGTGTATCACAAGCGGTTGCTTTCAGACGATGGAGCTATGGGCGAACGCGCATATTTTTCCGCCGGTGGCGGCTCGGAGTTTTTCGAGTATGAGGGCCTCAATGTCGCGATGACGGTATGCGAGGACATCTGGGATCCATCGCTGACGAGGGGGCTTTCCGATATGGGAGTAGGCGTGGTCTTCAATATCGCTGCCTCCCCGTTCTATAGGGGCAAAAGCCGTGAACGCGAGGAAATCCTGTGCTCCCGCGCTCGTGATAACCAAGTGTGGATTGCGTGTTGCAATCTCGTAGGCGGGCAGGACGAGCTGGTTTTTGATGGACGCAGTGTGGTCATATCCCCTGACGGCTCGGTCGTCGCCCGCGCGAAGGCGTTTGCCGAGGATATAGTCTTTGCTGACGTGGGCGCGCCCGAAAAAGGGGATCGGCCCCGACCAGGTTCGGACGAGATAAATATCCAGCCCGTGCCTGGTGCCGAGGAGGAGCTATACGATGCGCTTGTGCTAGGCACAAGGGACTATGTTTTGAAAAACGACTTTACCGATGTGGTGCTTGGCCTGTCTGGAGGAGTGGACTCCGCGCTTGTGGCGGCGATCGCCGTGGACGCCCTCGGGCCGTCGCGCGTACACGGCGCGGTGATGCCGAGCCGGTACTCCTCGGAAGGCAGCGTTATCGATGCGCGGGAGCTCGCGCGCACACTCGGCATCGAAACGATCGAGTTGCCGGTAGAGCCGGCCTTCGGCGCGTTTCTTGAAACGTTGGCTTTGGTGTCCGGAGAGGGCAATGTCGGGCTGACGCAAGAGAATCTCCAGGCCAGAATACGCGGAACGCTGTTGATGGCGCTTTCCAATCGCTTTGGCTGGCTGGTGCTTGCCACGGGCAACAAAAGTGAGTCTTCGGTGGGCTATGCGACACTTTACGGGGACATGGTTGGAGGGTTTGCGCCTTTGTGTGACGTGGTGAAGACCAGCGTGTACAAGTTGGCGCGCTGGCGCAACGCGAAAGGCGAGGTGATTCCCGCCGCAACGCTTGCCAAACCGCCGAGCGCGGAGCTTCGGCCGGGGCAGATAGATCAGGACACGCTGCCTCCTTACGATTTGCTCGATGAAATTCTTGCGCTGTACCTGGAGGAAAACGTGTCGGCGGAGGAGATCGTGTCAATCGGGTACGATCGCGTGACGGTCAAGGAAGTCGTGGCGTTGGTGGATGGCTCCGAGTTCAAGCGCAGGCAAAGCGCGGTGGGACCTGTTGTCACGCCGAATGCGCTGGGAAGAGGCCGCCGGATGCCGCTTACAAACCGCTACGGCCGCAAGCTTCGTGATCCGAACGCCCCCTAGCAAACGCGCCTTACTTCGCTTACCCTATTGTGTGTGAATCGGAGGATTGAGCGCGGTTTGATATCGCGCTTCAGGAACTGGAAGTCCGTATTTTTTGGAGGGGTGCTGTATGCCCGGTATTACTCGTGGTCAAGTTCGTGTACCGATGGATGTTCCGGCCGAGGCCAGAGAGACCTACATAGACAACTACATGGCCGCCACTCGCGGTACCGGGCGACTGATGCTGTTCGCCTGTGATCAGAAGATCGAGCATCTCAACGACGATTTCTACGGGGAAGGCATCGCCGAGGAAGACGCCGAGCCAGAGCATCTCTTCAGGATCGGAGCGATGGGCGAGATTGGAGTCCTGGCTGCTCAGCGTGGACTGGTCGCTCAATATGCCGGTGACTATCCGGATATCAACTACCTGGTCAAAATGAACAGCAAAACACACCTGGTCAAGACCTCCAGCGATCCAGCAAAGCATCAGGAGGATCCGTACTCGCCGCAGCTACATGATTTGCAGGCCGTGCTCGAGCTACGCGACAACGGGGTCAGGGTTGTCGGCATCGGCTATACCATATACATAGGCTCGGAATACGAATCGCAGATGATGTCCGAGGCCGCCCAGCTTATTGCCGAGGCGCACGCAAACGGACTGATCGTTGTTTTGTGGATGTATCCGCGAGGCAGAGCTGTTACCGATGAGAAGAACGCGCACCTGATAGCGGGTGCCGCTGGCGTCGCCGTTTCCATCGGAGCCGATTTCGTGAAGGTCAACCCGCCGAAGAGCACGGACGCCCATTCCTCGGCAGAGCTGCTAAAAGAGGCCTCGCTGGCCGCTGGACGCACCGGACTGGTTTGCGCCGGGGGCTCGACGGTGGACGCAAGAAGCTTTCTCGGCCAGCTTTGGGAGCAGATTCATGTCGGAGGCGCCATCGGCAATGCCACCGGCCGCAATATCCATCAGCGCGAGTTGTCTGAGGCGGTGCGCTTGACGAAGGCGATAAGCGCGATCACCCTGAGCGACTATGACGCCGATCGCGCCTTGGCCGTGTTCGAGGGCAAGGAAGAGTATTCCGCGTAGGCTCGTGACGCCGGACGATAAGTAGCCGCCGTTCATCACGCGGCGTTGAAGGAAGTGGCCGTATGTCGATCGGCGACTGGTTCAAGGCTAGAGAGAGCCAGAAATATACAGTTAGCCAGCGCTCTGTCGGCACGGCCGATGTGCCCGACGGGGTGTGGTCGAAGTGTGTCGAGTGCAAGAGAATTATCTATCAGGGCGAACTGATCAAAAACCTCTACGTGTGTCGTCACTGCGGATATCACGTCGAATTGACCGCGGTCCAAAAAATCAACATGCTGGTGGACGCGGAGAGCTTTTCGGAGATCGACGCCGGACTGACCGCCGCTGACCCACTTGCCTTTACCGCCGTCAAGTCGTACGAGGACTCCATCACCTCGGCCAAGGTGGCGACCGGCCTTCCTGAGGCCATCATCACCGGACGCGCGTCAATTAATGGGTATCCGACGGTCCTCGGCGCGATGGACTTCCGCTTCATCGGCGCGTCCATGGGTTCTGTCGTCGGCGAGAAGGTGGCGCGTGCTTTCGAGCTTGCGTCGGTGGAGGGCAGGGCGGTAGTTCTCGCGACCGCGTCAGGCGGAGCGCGTATGCAAGAGGGGATGCTCTCGCTGATGCAGATGGCGAAGACCGCGGCCGCGATAGAGAGGTTTTCTCGCGAGGGGCTGCCCTACATCGCCGTTCTGACGCATCCCACGATGGGCGGTGTTACCGCAAGCTTCGCGGGGCTGGCGGATGTCACTTACGCCGAGCCCGGCGCGCTCGTGGGTTTTGCCGGCCCGCGAGTTATAGAGCAGTCGATACGCCAGAAGCTCCCCAAGGGCTTCCAGAGATCGGAGTTTCTGCTGCGCCACGGGATGATCGACGGAGTAGTGCCTCGGTCAGAGCTGCGTGACAGGGTGGCCCTGACTCTCGGCTACCTCATGCACTCGCGGTGCGGTGGCAGCATCGGCGCGGATGCGGGCAAGGCTGACGCGGCCAAAAGCGGTGCCACTGCGACCAAAGGTGGTGAAGCCTGATGGTCTCTCGCTTCACCATGGAGTTCGAGCGCCCACTTGTCGAGCTGGAAGAGAAGCTCACCGAATTACGACGGCTTGACCTGTCCGGGAATCCGGAGCTTCTCGCCGAAATCGAAGCGCTTTCAGCCGATATCGAGCGGCTCCGCGCCACTACTTACGAGAACCTTACCCCGTGGGCACGCGTACAGATTTCACGCCATCCACTAAGGCCCAGAACGCAAGATTACATCGAAGCGCTTTTCAGCGACGTCATCGAGTTGCATGGCGACAAGGCGTTCGGCGACGATGGCGCGATCTTCGCCGGGCTGGGAAGAATAGCTGATCACAAAGTTGTGATTCTAGGGCATCGGAAGGGCAAGACCACCAAGGAGAACATCAGCCGCAACTTCGGTTCGCCGAGCCCCGAGGGTTTTCGCAAAGCGATGAGGGTCATGCGCCTTGCCGATCGTTTTGGGATTCCGGTTGTGAGCTTCCTCGACACCGCTGGAGCGTATCCCGGCAAGGAAGCCGAGGCGCGGGGGCAAGCTTTCGTCATCGCCAAGTCACTTGCGACTCTTTGCGCCGTCAAGGCGCCGGTTGTGGTGGTCGGCATCGGCGAAGGCGGCAGTGGCGGGGCGTTGGCCATCGGATTCGGTGACCGCCTGATCATGCTTGAGAACGCATACTACTCCGTCATTAGTCCGGAAGCATGCGCGTCGATTCTTTACAAAGACGCATCGCATGCCGAGGTGGCCGCCGTCAGCCTGAAGATAACCGCCGAGGACCTTGTTGGTATGGGAATCGCCGATGAGATCGTAGGTGAACCGCTCGGCGGAGCGCACACTGATCCCGGTTCGGTCATCGCTGCGACAGGCCAGCGAATCACAGCGGCGCTCGATGAGCTCGTGGGCTTGAGCGGGGACGAACTTGTGAACAAGCGTTACCTTCGCCTCAGGGCGATAGGTGTCTGGAGTGAGCCTGGGCAGGAATAGGGCGGTAATGCAGATGCCGTCGATGCGGAGGTTGAAAATGGGTGAAAGCACGAACATCAGGAGAGTAGGCATCTTGTTTTCGGGCGGTCCGGCTCCTGCCGCCAACGCGGTCATCTCGGCAGCTGCCATGTCTTTTCTCAACGCCGGCATTCAGGTCATCGGGTTCCTCGACGGGCACGAGAATCTCGAGCGTTTTTCACCGCAGACCCCACTGCGGGAGGGCCGCGAATATCTTTGCCTCACCCGCGATCTGGTGTCGGGTATACGTACCCGCAAGGACATAATCCTGCGCACCTCGCGGGCAAACCCCGGCAAGGAAGTCCGTTCACTGGACGATCTTGCCAACCAAGAGAAAAATGCCAAGCTCCGAGCGGTTCTCTCGGCGTTTGAGCACCATAAGATTGACGCGCTGATCTCTATCGGCGGGGATGACACACTAAAAACCGCCAACTATCTCTATCGCATGCAGGAGATGCTCCAAACGCCCCGGCGCGTCAGCGTCGTGCATCTTCCGAAGACCATCGACAACGACTACTACGGCATCGACTGGACATTCGGGTTTACCTCGGCGGCCCACTTCGCGGCGATGTCGATCCGCAATATCGGTGCTGACGCGCGCTCCACGAAGTCCTGGTATGTGCTTGAGCTGATGGGGCGCAAGGCGGGTTGGCTCACGTATGCGGCAGGGATTGCGGGTGAGGCCACGAGGATGCTTTCGGTGGAGGACTTCGACGGGACGTTCGATGTCGAGTCAACCGCCGAGGAGCTGGTGGATCTCATTCTCACGAGAGCCAAGGATGGCCGGGAATACGGGGTCATCTGTGTGGCGGAAGGGCTCGCCGACATCCTGACAGGCAACAAAATTCTCGATGAGGTTGACGAGCATGGCAACCCGCTTCTAGGCTCGATGGGAATCGGGGAGCAGCTCGCGAAACATATGGAGCGTGCACTTTTCGCCCGCACCGGCGTCAAGAAGCGGATACGCGCCAAGCAGATCGGGTATGAGACCCGCTGCGCCGAGCCGGGCGCCTTCGATGTCATGCTGGGCGCGCAGCTGGGGGTCGGCGCCTACTGCGCGGTGGCTGAGGAGCGGCGCTCCGGTGTGATGGTGAGCGTCAAGGAGCAACTGGATCTCACCTACGTGCCCTTCGATGAGCTAATCGACCCGGACACTCTTCTCACCAGGGTGCGATATATTCATCGCGACAGTGATTTTTACCGTCTCGCCAGGGCGCTCGAATATCAGCAGGTAGAACACGAGAGTCCTGATTGTGAGTGAGACGGCCTCAGCGTTCGGGTATGTCGGCAGGATTCTTTTCGTCGATCTCGGCAAGCGTACCGCCTGCGAAATGCCGCTGGATGCCGATGTGGCCCGGGCATTCATCGGCGGAAGAGGCCTCGGCGCAAAGATGCTTTTCGATCTTGCCGCGCCGGGCATGGACCCCCTGTCACCGGAGGCGCCGCTGATCTTTGCGACAGGGCCGCTTACCGGCACGAAGGTCCCTACGGGCGGACGCTTCTCGCTTACCGGCCGCTCGCCGCTTACCGGCACGATACTCGACACCAACTGCGGCGGGGCGTTCGGAGTTCGCCTGAAAAGCGCCGGCTACGACGCGCTCGTGGTTACAGGCTCTGCCGAGGAAGCGACCGTGCTGCAAATCGACGCCGACGGGGTGCGGTTCGAGTCCGCCGCACAGATCGAGGGGCTCGAGATCCCTGCCGCCACGCAGGCGCTTCTCGCCGGTCGCAAATCCGCGAGTGCGGCTGTCATCGGCTCGGCCGGAGAGCGAATGGTGAAGCTGGCGACTATCATGGTGGATGCCAAGCGCGCGCTCGGAAGAGGCGGCATGGGTGCCGTCATGGGCTCGAAGCGCCTCAAGGCGATAGTCGCTTCCGGCACGCGACGTCCCGCTGTCTCGCGTCCCGAGGCGCTCGATTTCTTCTTATACGAAGTGGACAAGACATTGTCCGCCAATCCGATCACGGCCAAGGTTCTGCCGAGTTTCGGTACCTCGATGCTCGTTGGCGTGCTTGGGCGCCGCGGCCTGATGCCCGCCTCCAACTATCGCGCCGACGGACGAAAGCTGGCAGAGACACTTTCCGGAGAGCACCTCGCCGAGCGATTTCTCGTGAAGCGCTCCGGCTGCTGGGGCTGCCCGATCGCTTGTGGCCGTCGCACGCGTACCGAGGGAGCGGAGGGCCATGGCCCGGAGTACGAGACGATCTGGGCCCTCGGCGTGAATCTCGGCATCACTGACCTGCAAGATGTGATCGAGCTGAATTACCTGTGTAACGAGCTCGGGCTTGACACCATCTCGGTCGGCGGCACTTTGGCGGCCGCGATCGAGCTAGCGGAGAAAGGACTCGCTGACCTGCCCGTTAGAGCGGGGGATGTCGCCTCCGTTCGCGATGCGATCGTGGCTCTTTCCAGGCGTGAAGGCGAGTTCGGACAGTTGGCCGCGGAAGGCTCCCGGGTACTCGCCGAGGCTTGCGGTGCGCCTGAGGTGGCGATGCAGGTCAAAGGACTCGAGCTTCCCGCATACGACCCTCGCGGCATGCAGGGCCAGGGGCTTGGCTACGCCACCTCCAACAGGGGCGGCTGTCACCTGCGCGGCAACATGCTCGGGTTCGAGGTTCTCGGCACGCCAAAGCTGGTCGATCCTGGAGCGGTGAGCGGCAAAGCCGGGCTGCTCATCGTCGCGCAACATCTCGGCGCGGCTCTTGACTCACTTTCGATGTGCAAGTTTTCGAGCTTCGCGCTTTCCGAGGAGCATTACGCGCGCCTTTACTCCGCGGTCACGGGAATCGACCTGAGCGGGCAGGATCTGCTCCTGACGGGCGAGCGGATATGGAATCTGGAGCGCCTCTACAATCTTCGAGAGGGCTTTTCGGCGGCGGACGACCGGTTGCCTACGCGCCTTTTGACCGAACCTGACTCGCGGGGCGCGGTGGTGAACCTGGAGCCGATGCTTCAGGAGTATTATCGCTTCAGGGGTTGGGGCGAGGATGGCGTACCGGTGACCGCCAAGCTTCAAGAGTTAGGACTCTCCACCGAGCAGGGAGTAAGCTAAATGTACGAGCAGTTTCGGGACATCGGGCGCGACATATATCTGAGCCACCTGATCTCCAGCCACGGCGGCAACATGAGCGTTCGCCTTGGCGACAGGGTGCTCATCACCCGCAGGGGATCGATGCTGGGCCGGCTGACTCCAAGGGACATCATCGAGACCGCGCTTGACGGCGATGACTCTGAAACGGCGCTTGCCTCCACCGAGATCGTCGTTCACAGGGCGATCTACAAGCGCACCAACGGGCTGGCGATAGTTCACACCCACTCCCCCCACACTATCCTGCGCTCCATGCTCGCCGACGAGATCATTCCTGTCGATTCCGAGGCGAGCTATCTGTTGCACAAAGTGCCCGTCTACTCGCTGGCACGAACAGCTGGATCTTCCGAGGTGGCCGATACGGTTTCCGCCGCGCTGAAGGAGTACAAGTGCGTCTGCTTGCGCGGCCATGGTCCTTTTGCCATAGGAACCGTGCTCGAAGAGGCTTTTCAGTGGGTGAGCTCCCTTGAGATGGCGTGCAAGATACTCAATCTGCGCGACTCGCTCGGGGCTGATCTGATTGAATATCGCGAACACGGAGAGGACTATGAGAGATGGTGACCGAAGCCAAAGACCCGCCAGGAAACTCAGACGACGGTGAGAGCGACTACAAAGGGCCCGAGCGCCGAAAAGAGACCACCGGCAAGCCGTCACTGCTCCGGCAGGCGGCCGGCGCGGAGATCGACTTTCTAGCCGGGCATCGCCGTTATTCCGACAACCTGGAAAGTGCGGTCAGGATATTCCTGGAGTTTCTGCGAGGGGTCGAGTTCATGCCCTTCGGCGAAAGGGTTGTCACCGTCTTCGGTTCGGCGCGATTCGCCGAGGGACACCCATACTACGACCTCGCGCGCGCGGTTGGCGGCGCGCTTGCCGGGGCGGGCTACTCGGTGATGACCGGTGGCGGACCGGGAGTGATGGAGGGCGCCAATCGGGGTGCCCGCGAGGCAGGCGGGCGCTCCTATGGGGTGAACATCCATCTGCCGCATGAGCAAAAACCCAATCCGTATATCGACGAGTGTATCGAGTTCGAGCACTTCTTCGTTCGCAAGGTGATGCTCGTAAAATATTCGTGCGCATTCGTGGTGCTGCCGGGTGGCTTCGGCACCTTGGACGAGATATTCGAGACTCTGACGCTGATGCAAACTGGCAAGATTCGCCATTTTCCGATCGTCGCGATGGATCGTCGCTTTTGGTCGCCGATGATAGATGTGCTCAAGAGCAAGCTTTGCTCGGAAGGTACAGTCGACCCGGCGGATCTCGATTTGCTTTGTGTGACCGACTCGCTTGAAGAAATGCTGGAGATCATAGCGAAGAATCCGCATGGGTGCGGCGATCATGACGGCTTGGGGGCTTCGTGAAATGGTGCCCGGGGCGGGAATCGAACCCGCACTCCCTTTCGAGAACCGGTTTTTGAGACCGGCGCGTCTGCCAGTTCCGCCACCCGGGCTTTTTAGCTGCGTGGCAGATTATACGCAACGGAGGCGATCGGGGGAACAGAAGTAAAAAATGTGTGAATCGCGCTCGACCCCGAAATCGCCCTTACGGGCATTGATGTAGCCGACTATTTCCTCTGTCGGCGGTCGAGATCCGCCCCGAAAAAAGCCGCCGCGCTCTTGAGTATCTCGTTTGCGCGGCGAAACCCGGCGCGATTCAATCTCGGCCAAACACCAAGACTAGTGAAATAACAAAAGCAAACAATGAGGCGAAAAAGAATAATAATAGCCCCTGGCCTCGCCCCTCTTATTTCTCATAAAAGTACCCCATCTCTTGGACCTTCTTCTTTACCTCTGCTTCAGTACTTTCACTGAGATCAACCTTGTCCCCATCTATAAACAAAATAAGTGTTGGATGCTTCCAACTTTTGTCCATCTCAATATTTAACCGAGCCGAAGATTTACTACCATCGGGGTTGTCAATAACAGCAAATAAGGCCTTTCCTTTGGCAAAGGGATTATTACGGATGTAGTAAACAGCCAATGCACCATTAACGCGCAATTCAATAATATGCTCTATCCTAAAATTTAATCGCTCACAGACCGAAATAATATTGTTTTCAAACAATGCGTAAAACGAACCCAAAAGCACTATAGTGTCCCCTTGTTGTTCAATCGAAATGGAATAGCAGAATTTGTAGTTTCCTTTTATGGCTATGAGATGGCCATTAAGCAATGGGGGGCAAGGAAAGCCGCCCCTACCCTTATCTGAATACGATGGGAATACTTACAGCAGCCTTTTTATAGTCATCCGGGTATTCATCCTTCGCGCTCCATAAGTGTCCAACGATGAACCCCCCAGTAGTAGCAGGTTGCTCGAATGTTATTTCGGTTTCGTAAGCGTGCTGGGTGAGGTTATAATGAGAAATCTCGGGAAGCTGAAGTCTGGCTAGGGTGTTGCCATTAGTATCGGTGATCCGCAGTATTCCCCCTCCGTAATGATTGGTGGCGTGCCAAAGCTTTACTCGAACGGGGCTGGCGATCGATTGCCCCGTTCGCGGTTCCATCAGATAAAAGCCTAGCATATCTACGGCCTCGCCCCGCGTACCATCAAGGAGGTCTTTCGCATGCTGCCGCAAGGGAATTCTTTCACCGGAGGCGACATGTTCAATGTACTCAGGGACATTCTCTAGAAGCCCCCGGCCACCTGTGCTAATTACCTTCAAGTACGCTTCATGCCCATCATTCGGAACAGCCTCACCCACTACTCTATTTTGGTGCCAAAGTATGCCACCGATTATTGTTAAACACAGAACACCCGTCAGAAACAGCGAGACAATACGGAACTTCTTCCCCATTAACTTCCGCGCCCCTCTCAATTATTTTCCGACAACCGCCCCGCACAATCTTTCCTTGGCTTGTGATTGAGAAAAGTTGCCCCCTTATGGATGCCCCCGGTTTTGATGAGATGGCCTCTAGTCCCATTCTCTACTCCTGCCTCCTTTTCCTCAGCTCTCCAGCTCTGCGGGGAAACCTTTATCCCATCGAACCTGCGTGTAGTCCATGAACTCTATCAACGATACTGCGCCCACGGCGAGCGCCACGAAGATGAGTCCCTCTCTCTCTGCAGAGGTAAAGCCATGCCATGAGGAGATCCACACCGCAACAAACGTTCCGACTGACGCATATACGCCCAGACTCACCGACAGACTTTTTCGTGCCGCGCGCTGTATCAGTGTCCGATAGGCCGTTTTCAGTTCGTCTACGGTCGCAAACGCTTCTTCAGTCTTGTAGCTCTGGAAGGTCCTCCGGTGTGTTGGGCGTTGGATCAGCAGGTATATTAGGTATTGGATCAGCGAGTAGCCTAAATACACCACACAAAAAATCGCGACGCCTGCAAGGCTATGGGTATACACCTGATTTTTTCCAAGATACCAAAATGCAAAAAAGGGAAGCGCTACCGCGAACATCAAGGACCAAACCAATCTACTTCCGACATACTTTTTGAGCGCCCTGTCGAATACCTCGCGATTTTTTTGTCCCAGCTGACTAGCCATGTCGTGATCCCGCCTTCCCTGTGTCTAGACGCCGACCTGGTAGTCGATGCCTTTTTCGTCCCTCAGCCTTCGCAGAGACGCGTTTTTACTAATCATTCAAATGGAAGGTGAGAATATGTCAATCTTCGGTCAGGGCAATACTGTCAGCCTTCAGCTCTTTCTTCCGCGTAAACAATAATGCTCTTACAAAACCAACAGCAAAGACTCCTGTCATCATAAGAATGCTATAAACCATGACATACACTGGTTCTTCTAGTTGCTGTATCAGTAAAGCTCTGTAAATATAAAATGGAAAAAATAATGTTTGTGGCAGTATAGGTATATTAGGTATATCCAAGTCACCCAATATCATAATTATCGTTTCAACTGTTAGGAAAACAGCGAAAATGCCCCACCAGAAAAAATTTTTGGCATCGTATGGGAGGGGAAAAGCGTGCTCACCTTTGGTTTTTCCTAAACGGTTTTTTGTGCTCCACAATCCGGCCTTTTGCCCAAGAAATACTCCAAAAGATGTTGGAATAACTAACAGTAAATGAACAGACAGCAGGAGTACCACTAAAAGTAGAAGCACATGAACTAATATATCCACAAGAGTCATATCCACAAACAAGAGGGTCCCTCCCAACTAAGATTTATACGCTCACAGGCTACCCCACCGTAAAGCCAGGGTAGCCTGTGAGTAATTATCTTTAGAAGGGCATCTAGGGGCGTCCCCCAAAGAACTGAACACCATACCTTTGGGCGCATCCACTGCTAAAAACATCACCGAAAGAACCGCCAGGTGTTCTTTGACCACAAGATATGCAATTACCTCGTACCCAGGCCCTACCTGCCTGTACGAGATTCCAGGTTGTATTGGCAATTCCCGCCACTTGAAGTGCGATTCTTAGTATTGGCCAAACGCGCACTACCACGTTAACTGTTGCTTTGGTTACCTTTGCACCTGCTGATATCAATATGCTCGCAGCCTTTAAGGTTGACGTCGTTACTGCCACTCCCGCTGCCTTTAGTGCAGCAGCAGCAACTGCGATTTTTACCCCAAACCAAGGATTCACATTTTTTACTAACATTAATTGTCCTGCTACCAGTGCCACCTGAAATTCCTCGACGGAGACTTTTTCGTTACCATCATCTGTCGGCAACAAAAAGTAGTTACCTTGCCTTTCTAGGGCAACTCTCCTGCCATCGACAACTGCTACTTCTGGCCAGGGAAATTCATAGGATGAATATCCTTCTTCTGCCTCAACCTTAAGCACCGGCTGTCCGTCAATCACCCGAACTTCTGCATCAAGGTACTGAATTTGCCGCGCACTTTGTTTTTCTTGCCCCCTTCCGTTCCCTTGCCTTGCGACAGCCGGAGTCACAAAGGCAGACATCAGCAGAGCAACCGTCAGAAACAGCGAGACAATACGGAACTTCCTCTTCATTAACTTCCACGCCCCTCTCAATTATTTTCCGACAACCGCCCCGCACAATCTTTCCTTGGATTGTGATTGGGAAAAGTTGCCCCCTTATGGATATATTGATCCTATAACACCCCCCGCGTCAATACTTTTTTATGCCTGAATTGACAAAGTCAGTGCAAATGGTCTTGCACTTAGTCTGGCAGGTCTTACCCCGAGCATCCTCACTATCCCGATTCCTCGCGTCACCCTATCCTCTCTGGCATCCGCCGCCTCGTCTCCGGTGGGCCTTGACGACAGAGAGGAGTACCCGCATGCCGGAGAATCCCTGTGGCTATCGCCACCTCACCTACGACGACCGCTTGGAGATCGAGCGGACGCTTGGTGCCGACGAGTCCGTGAGCTCGATCGCCAGAAGTCTTGGCCGAAGCGTCTCGAGCATCACGCGCGAGGTCGTTCGCAACCGCAGAGAGGAAGGGTACCTTCTTGGCCATGATCGACCTGGTGACCAAGTGCCGCTACCGGCCGCGCAAGCGTTAAGCGCCCCACCGGAGCGCTTCTTCGTCCCGGAGGGGCGCACCCACACCGACTTCCTCGCTCTTACCGACGACGAGCGGCTCTCGGCTGTCGAGATCGACTGCGTGGAGGGCGTGTGTCGAGGAGGTATTCAATGCGCTCCAGTCCCTGCTTGGGAACGGGTTTGCCACCGCCTGCTTCGCCGCATCGTCCCCGAGAAGACCTCGATCGACAATCTGACGAACCGCGACGCCGCGATCATCGCAAGCCATGTGAACTCGACGCCACGGGCCTCCCTCGGCGGAGCCTCACCGGTGGCGAACACCGCCACTAAAGATTAACCCCACGACCCACGGCGGCGAGGCGGACAAGCAAGACAGCACGGCCACCGGATCCCTTGCACTAAGTGAGGCAGCCGATCAACGTCGACCAAGGGTTGCACTTACTTTGTCAATCAACCCCGGAGTAAAAAATGTAGCGGAAAAGTTGGTATATGCTAGGAAAAGTGGGTATAAGCTAATCTAAAGCGTCGAATATCACTGTAGACGGGGGCATGTTGACTGGCGTAGTAGAGGTTACAGGTCTTACCAAGCACTACGTAATGGGCGGAGAGCCGCTCGAGGTATTGCAGGGAATAGATCTCACGATTGAGCGCGGAGAGATTGTTTGCGTGATGGGCCCGTCCGGTTCCGGGAAGTCGACGCTGCTCAACATCATCGGCGGACTTGATCGTCCAACAGCTGGCACCGTGTTCGCCAGTGGAGAAGATCTTGCCCAAATGAACGATGAGCGGCTAGCTGGATATCGGCGTCGCGAGGTCGGGTTTGTCTTTCAGTCGTTCAACCTCATCGCGAGCATGACCGCGAGAAGCAATGTCGAACTGCCACTGGTCTTTGCTGGCCTGACCAGCGAAGAGCGCAGGAAGCGGGCTTTCCGGGCCCTGGAATCGACAGGACTTGGACACCGCCTTGACCATAAGCCGACAGAATTGTCAGGTGGAGAGCAGCAAAGAGTCGCCATAGCTCGGGCGGTGGTCAACGAACCGACTGTAATTCTCGCTGACGAACCGACCGGAAATCTCGATACTGCTACCGGACAGGAAATTCTGGATTTGATTTTGCAGATGAATAAAGACGGAAGGACGTTTCTTATCTCTACTCATGACAGCAGGGTCGCTGAAACTCTGGCTGACAGGATTGTTCACATCCTTGACGGGAAAATCGAAAGCATCGAAAAAGGAGGAGGCTCGTGACTATTGTATTGCCAATCCGGCGGGCTCTGAGGGTAAGTGTCGCTGCCCTGATCTGTGCTGCCTTGGTTTTTACGACGTGGGCGCCGGTTCAGGCGACTCCGGCCGATGGGCCTCAGGAGGCTGTGCCCGTTTCGCTTACTTCAGCCGAGACGATCGCGGCATCGCCCACCCCCATTCCGCTGCTTATAATCAGGTCGTTTTCGACCACACCTGAGAGAATATTAGCTGGGGATCCCTTTGCGCTCAGGCTGAGCATCCTCAACACTACAGCGCGTCGGGCAGAAAACGTTCTTGTCTCGGTTGCCGGCGCCGAGACCCCGCCAGCTGCCGCGGGTGCGGGGGGCCTTGCGGTTTTGGGTACTGGGAACGCAAAGCATATCGGCGCGCTAAGGGGACAAAGGCAGGCTGATGTGACCTTTGATGTGGTTACGACCCCCGGGGTCTCGGCGGGGGCGCTAAATGTGCCAGTCAATATCAGCTTCGAGTATGAGGGAGTGCGTCATGAGGTCGTCTACACGATCGGGCTGATAGTCGAGCGCGTGCCCGTCCTCTCTCTCGTGACAGCGGAAGTTCCCTCCAAAGTTGTGGCAGGAGAAGACTTCACCACAAGTTTTGAGCTTGCTAACGCAAGCGCGTTCGAGCTCAAGGCCGCGAAACTTTCTGTCGAGGCGAGCGGTGCGAGTGTCACGGACGGAAGCTGGTTTATCGGCAACTTTGCTCCTGCAACAATCGAGTCGATCGAATCGGTAGTTCGCGCGGAAGAACCCGGCGAGCTAGAGGTTGTGTTGGTTTTAGAGTACCGTGACGATTTTGGCCAGGCTCAATCCCATCGTGAGACACGTACGGTTGCAGTTGAAGAGCCTGTCGCAGCCGAGGAAGCAAATGGCGAGGGCGAAGAGCCGGGTGACGCGCGCGAGGAAAACTGGTTTATCGCGTTTGTCAGGGCGTTTTTCGGACTGGGTGGATGATTTGCGCGCTAAGGACCAGATAGTTCTGACCATCTCCAATCTCAAGCGAATGAGGTTGCGGCTTGCGCTCACTGTGACAGGAGTTGTTATCGGCACGTCTTCGATAGTGCTGATGATGGCGGTCGGGATAGGACTTCAGCGAAACGTCACCGAGGAGCTAGGCGCGATGGGGGCAGCGACACACATCAACGTGTTCGCCGGGTTCATGCCGGGCATGGCGGATCCGAAGTCGATAGACTCACGATCTGTCGCGGAGATAGAGGCTATCGAAAACGTGGATGTGGTTATGCCTCAGGTAGCGCCTGTTACCGTGACAGGGATTGAGTATAAAAGGAGCACTGCGTTTTTTTCGATGCAAGGCGTGGAGATAGACGCCTTCGAGCAGCTGGGATTTGCGGTCGAGCACGGCCGCCTCCCTAGAAGTGAGGGCGAAGTAGTAGTAGGGGCGATGGTTCCGCGTGATGCTTTCTTTGTAGATGGGGAGATCCAGCGCTATGAGCCTGCCGACTTACTTGGCGCTCGCCTGGACCTGACTTATACGGATTTTCCCGTTGAAGGCATCGAAATGGACGCCGAAACCATTCAGGAGCCGCAGGAGCACACCCGCAGGATGACAGTCGTAGGAGTTTTGGCGTCGGCGGATATGCAAACTGACAGGTCGGCGTTTATCACTTTGGATGCGGCCTTGGAACTTAACGGGACAGCCACGAGAAGGCCGGTGTATGACAGCTTGATCGTCCAGGCCGATTCACCAGTGGATGTGGCCGATATAGAGGCCGAACTTAGAGAGATGGGGTACGAGCCTTTTTCGGCGCGCACGATGCAGCAGGGCATAAATAGCATGTTTCTGATTATCCAGGGGGTGCTCGGCGCCCTTGGTGCGATTGCCATGATTGTTGCGGCGCTCGGAATCACCAACACCATGACGATGTCGATCTATGAGCGAACAAAAGAGATAGGCATCATGAAGGCGGTTGGGGCATCCAACCGGCAGATAAAGCGCGTGTTTTTGGGTGAAGCGTCAATCATCGGGGTTTTAGGTGGCGTCATCGGTCTTGCGTTTTCGGTATCCACAGCGGCCCTTGGGAATCTTTTCGTGCAAGACTACATCGCGATGCAGATGGCGATGCAGCCGGCGGGCGCGGCGGCGGACGGCGAGACGCAGATGGCATTTTTTCATATCCCTTTATGGCTAGCCGTGTTTGCGGTGGTTTTTTCGGCCTCCGTCGGTTTGCTGGCAGGGATGTTTCCGGCTGTTCGCGCAGCCAATCTTGATCCGCTGAACGCGCTTCGGCACGAATGAAGGGAAATCCGATGAAGGCCTTGTTCAACATTTTGCTTGCACTGTTCCGTCCGGCGACAGCGATTGACAGGGCTGGAACCTCCATGAAATGGCTTTGGTTGCCCATAGTGGGGATTTTATTGGTATCGGCTGTAGCTAAAGCCTCGATCGGAGCTCCTCTCGAGATCGAAGAGGCCTTTAGTCAGTTCGATGCTGTGCAACTCGAGCAGGGGGTGACGCAAGTTGAAGATGAGGGCACCGTCGTCGAGGCCTTACCACCGGAAGAGGGGACGATTACTGAAGGTGAACTGGCTCTGGACGGCGGCATGATGGCTATCGGGCACGTGGCGGCAGTAGTCTTTGGCAGCCTGGGCGCGCTTTTTGGGGTACTGTATGTCGCGACTTTTTTCTTTCTAGCCGCCAAGGTTTGGGCCAACCAGGTCGGATATACGGTTATGCTTACCGTCGCCTCGCTGTCGCTGGTGCCTCATGCGATCAGGAATTTCATTCAGGCGGCGTATATGCAGTTAACGGGTGATTTTCTTGCGCATCCAGGCCTTGGTGCACTCGTGGCTCCAGCGACACCTTTGGATCCGCCCGGTGTCGCCTACGCTTTGTTGGCGCAGATTGATATCTGGGTCATCTGGGGACTTGTCATTTTGGCGGCCGCGCTTTTCTCCAAGACGATCGATTTTCAGAAAAAGCAGGTGATCGCCGCGATGGTAACGTTCATCGCGATCACTGGTATCTTCGGGGCGGTTCCTTCACTGGTGGCGGGGGCTCTTCTCGGCGGAATGTGATACTGATCGGATACAATCGGCCATGACGAGAAAAGGGTCTGGTTCCGCCCCGTCTTGACGGTTCGCGAATTACAAACGAGTATTGACGAATAATGCGTGCGTATTTCAAAAACATGGATGCAAGGCGTTTGCTGGTATTCTCGTTCGTGACAACGGTGACAATGACGCTAGTTTTTGGGGCGCTGATCTTGAACGCGGTAAGGGATTCGCGTTCCTCGGCGACTGAAGACTTAGACCAGCCAGGGCGACCCCTTACCATTGCTGTAGTTCGGCTTGTTGGCGGCTGGGCTGCTTGGCCATCACACATGGATGCGCTTCAACACATCAGCCGCTCCCTGGATAGGCCGGTTCATGTGAAGTTTCTGGCGCCTGGCGAGCGCGCCGAGGAAATCTTCTCAGAAAATGACCACGTAGACGCTGCGTTTATGTCGACATTTGCATATCTGATCGCCCGAGAGAAATATGAGAACATGACGCATCTTGCCACTCCGATTGTCAGCGGACACGCATCCGAGCAGGCAGTGTTGGTGGTTAGCGCGGAAAGCCCTTATATGAGCGTTTCAGATTTGCAAGGAAAGCGCCTGGCACTTTCTCCGCCCGGAGCTGGGGGCTCAATACCGGGGAACGCATATGCCAGGTGGGTGCTTTACCAAAGAGGACTCGGAACCGCGGAAGAGTTTTTTGGCGTGGTTGACGAACGCTTTACTCAGGACTTGAATCTGAGACGGGTTCTCAACGGGTTGGCCGACGCGACCTCGGCGAATCGAAGTCAATTAGCCTCCTGGCCCCAGGGCTCTTTTCGGGTGATCGAGTATTCTCATGAGTATGCGATGCCGCCATTCGTGGTTTCACCGAAACTCAGCGATGCCGAAGCAGAGAAGATTATCAATGCGCTCATGACTTATCGTTCGGACAGCGAGGATGATCTCATCGGCGGATACACCAGGCCAAAGCCCGAGGATTATGATTTTCCGAATGAGTTACTGTCTTTTGCCCGTGACAGGAGCGGTTTCGTGGAAAGTGTCGGTAGTGAATAATTTCGGCAACAAGGCTGACGGCAAGAAAAGATCCCTCGCCCTCAGATTTGTGTCCATGACCATTTTGGGGCAGGCCCTTTTCGGTGTCATTCTCGGCCTGGGTGCGGGAACATACGTTGTCGCTTCAGATTATCGTGCTCGCTATGCTTACATGCAGGACGTTGCCGGAGCCATGGCGGCCAGCGTGCTACCCATGGTCATGGACAGAGACATTCCCGCAATCCAGGGACAACTTGAAACTCTGCAATCGCTCGCGGGCCATGGGAACCTAAAGGGTATTAAGTTTTCTGACGCTACGGGCCAGGCATTGGCAACATTGGGTGAAGTGGGGCTAAATGATCCTTCTTTAGCAGGCACAACAATCGGGGAAAGACTTTTTGGTCCACACTATATCGAGCATCCGGTAGCTATCGAAAATGTCCACTACGGCACAATACGACTTGCGTTTGGGGAGCGCACTTTTTTTGAGACATTCGGCGTGGCGATGATTGTTACATTACTGGTCACTTCATCAGTTGTACTGGTTTCCGCTCTCTGGTTTTCCTGGCTTACCGTGCGGACGGTGATCGAGCCGATTCAGGCGATTCAGGTGGCGGCAGAGCAATTGGCCAACGGCAAGCGTGATATCACTTTAGGATTCAATCGCAATGACGAAATCGGCCAACTGGGAGATTCGATCGAGAATCTCGCACAACAGCTGAATAAGGGCGAAGAGAAATTACGTGAAACAGCGAGAGAGGCCAGAAAAGCTCAGATAAGTGAGGCGCGGCTGCGTAAAAAAACTGAGGAAATGGCGCGGCTCAAGTCCGACTTCATAGCGGTTGTGGCTCACGAGTTAGGCACCCCTTTATCTGTGGTGACTTTGTACAGTGATATCTTGGCATCCAGTAAGGCGCGCAATGTCGATGAAGACACTTCGGAGGCCATTGATGGGCTAGCGGCGGCTGCGCCAAGGTTGAATTCGATCGTCAATGACCTGATGGATGCAGCGCTACTTGATCGTGGGATGATGCGAATTACGATGAGGCCGCTAAACCTTACAGAGATTGTGAAAGAGGCCGTAAGGGATGTCGCGCGAACCACCGAAACCCATGACGTGGACGTACATCGGGGCTCGTTTGATGAGGAAATTACCGTGTTGGGGGACAAGGTGCGAATTCGCCAGATCATGGACAACTTGCTCTCTAACGCCATCAAGTACTCACCAGCGGGAACCACCGTTTCTGTTCGCTTTTTCACTGACAATGGAAATGCGGTCGTCGAGGTGGAGGATCAGGGATCCGGAATCTCTCATGTCAACCGCTCGCGGGTTTTCGAAATGTTTGGACGTCTTGACCATAGTGATAATCGCGATACGGCAGGCTTGGGCCTTGGGCTTGCGATAAGCGCAAAAATCGCGCAAGCGCATGCAGCGACACTCAGTTTTAATTCAGAGTCAAATGGCAGAGGGACAACATTCACCCTGAGGATCCCTCTTCTCAATGCCGAGGAGATGAAAGACTTCCGCAGCATCGAAGTTTCGATCGTGAAGGTCGCCGAAGAGGCAGGGGCGTAAGAGATGGCCGGGGAGCAGCAAAAAACCAGTGGTCGCAAATTGTTGATAATTGATGACAGCATCGACCTTCTGAAGGGTCTCAGAATGGTGTTGTCCAAGGAAGGCTATCTGGTCGAAACATTAAGTAAGCCGGCGATGGCCTTGGATGTGGTAAAAAATTTCGAGCCCTGCCTGGTAATACTGGATGTAATGATGCCAGAAGTCGATGGATGGCAAGTCCTTCGCACTATCAGGAGCAACAGTGGCACAGCGCGAATTCCGGTGCTAATGCTAACGGCCAAAGGCGCATCTGAGGCAAAAATTACAGGTTTTACTCTTGGGGCCGATGACTATCTAGTCAAACCTTTCGATATATCTGAACTGAAATGTCGCGTTGCGGCTTTGTTGCGGCGTTCGGTCGTGGGCGACGGCCAGCCTCTGCCAGAGTGTTCTTTCCCCGTTTTTCTGGGCTCGGGTGAGTCCTTGCTGATTCCTTCAGAAGACGTCTACTTTATTGCCGGGGCAAAGAACTACACTTTTGTTCATACTTATGACAAGAAATATTTAAGTCGTTTGACGCTCAGTGAGGCCGTAGCCGCCGCTCCAGCGGGTTTTATGAGGGTTCATCGGTCGTATCTGGTAAATATCGGCAGGATTGCGTCTGGTAAATGGGCGTCTTCCTCACTTTACAAGATCGGTCTGTCAGATGCCGCCGGTACACAGATACCGGTTAGTCGGAGATTGGTTACTGAATTGAAGACAAAAGCTGGAATGAGGTAGGGTACTCATCTTCGCCACGTCCCAGGCCATTGCGGAGATTGACTAGCAATTGACAGGAGGTGAACTATGAGAAAGGCCATAGCCTTAGCTGCGCTAGGGTTTGGCGTTTTCCTATCTACAGCTTCGGCGTTTGCCGCTGACGGAGCGACGATCCCGCATGGTGGTTACAGCATGGCTACGGATTCGTGTTTGCAATGTCATGACATGCATGGGGCCGCTGGAGATTATGTGCTGATGAGAGAAACAACCGTTACTGACGTCTGTGCGACATGCCATACGCTCTATCAGTCGGCACCCACAGGCGCTTTTGATCCCGGTTTTTCAGGTACTCCTGCCGCCGAGGTTCCGAACCTGGCCGCATACAACGTGCCGATTGCTGACAGACTTATTCACCAAGGGCATCGGCTTGGGTTGGGGGACAACTATATTCCGGGTGGTAGCGGTACTCTGACGGCGATTCAGTACTTGAGCTATCCGGCAACTGTCTCCGCAACGACTTTCACAGCCACTCGGGGTTTGTACTGTGCCAGTTGTCA